>NZ_JARAMO010000310.1:0-35183 GCF_028807275.1 Mameliella sp. AT18 | reverse complement strand
CCAGCCCCTCGCGCTCCCCGAGGTATTTTCAGCCCAAAGAAACAGGCAGCCGGTCAGTCCGTGCCATGTGTGCGGTTATAGCCGTTGACCTGCGGGCTCTGCCAATCGCCCAATGCACCCGCCGCAGGCGTCAGAACCTCGACCTTGAGCGGGTAACAGGCGGCTGCATCGGAGCTGTGCTCTGACGAGCAGTCCCCGCCCGGGCAGGCGCTGAGCGCGCCCAGGAGGTCGATCTCGGCGAAGAAGGTCAGATGATCGCCGGGGCGGACCGGGCTGGCCTTCATGAAATATTGCCCGGTGTCGCGGGTGAACCCGGTGCACATGAAGACGTTGAGAACGTCGTGGACGTGGCGCTCTGCCTCGTGCAGCGGCAGATCCCGGGCCTCGGCCAGCGCGCGGGTCAGGTTGGAGTGGCAACAGTGGTGGTACTGTGTGCCCGACAACAGGTTGCCGGTGTAGGGATCGCAGCGGGTGCCGATCACGTCATGGACCGAGCCGCCGAATGCGTCGATGCCGTACCAGTCAAGGCTGTCCTCGACCACAGTGGCAAGCGGGCGCAGCGTGGGAAAGCTGGACCAGAGCCGGTCGCCGGTGGTGACATGGGTGCCGTGCAGGGCGCGGGTCTTGCCGGAGTAGAAACGCTCGGTCAGGTCATGGGCGTTCCAGAGGTTCAGGTCCCCGACCTGGGGCCCATCGACCGAACTGATTCGGAAGAAATGCCCGGCAGGAACGGAAAAGCTGCAGGCGTCGCGGGGCGGGGCCAGGGTGGTGTCCGTGACCTCCGCGCCGGACAGTGCGGCGCGGTAGAGCGGAAGGTCAGGCTGCGGCAGGGTTTCCGTGGGATAGCAGATCACCGGGGGGATGGCACGGCGGGCCTGGGCATCGGCGGGGGGCTGGGTCATCATGTGGCTCCTTTCGGGGCGGAGTGAAGACGCGGGAAGCCGGATTGGCAAGCGCGTTCAGCCCCGGGGCGGCGCCCGATCCCTGTGGCAGTCTTTCGGCGGCACACCGCGCAGGCCCTGTACCTGCGCCCCGCAATGGATGCAGCTCCATGTGCTGCTCGCGGCGCCGCGCCGTTCGCGCCAGCGGCAATACCGCGTGGCGCGGTTGGAAAAGACCGCGATCAGGACAAAGGCGATGATGAGGCCGATGACGACGAACATGGCCTCCGTGTAACCCCAAGACGGGTGGGCGAAAAGCCCGCCCCTGCCAAGCCGTCTGCCGACGTCGACGCCCCGCCGGAAAGGTCCGAAAAATGCAACGCGCGGCCCGCTGTCTCCCCGACCGGAAAAAATGAGTCCGAGCCGAATTTATGTCTTGATCGACTCGAGCCCCTGCCCCATATGCGCGGCCATAGACGCCAACGCACGCACCTCTGTCGAGGTGGGCAACAGCACCCACGCGGTTACGTAGCGACGGTAACGTCTCCCTTGGAACTGAGCGGTCTGCGCCGGGAAACCGGAATGGCCGGGTCTGATTGGAGATGACCATGAACGCTTTTGCCGCCGGGCTGTCCGCCCGCGATACCCTGTCCCGTGCCGAGCGCCACATCCTCGCACATCGTTTCAACCGTCCGACGCTGGTCCTGGACACCGAAGTGGTCGCCCGTCAGTACGCAGCCCTGGCACAGGGCCTGGGCCGCGCGCGCATCCACTACGCCGTCAAGGCAAACCCGGCGCCGGAAATCCTGTCGACGCTCGTGGCCGCCGGATCGCGTTTCGACGCGGCCAGCCGCCCCGAGATCGAGATGTGCCTTGCCGCCGGTGCAGAGCCGCATGAGATCAGCTTTGGCAACACCGTGAAGCGCCCGGCGGATATCGCCTGGGCCTTTGAGGCCGGTGTCGATCTCTTTGCCGCGGATGCCGAGGAAGAGCTGGTTAAGATCGCGCGCAACGCCCCCGGCGCGCAGGTCTACATCCGCCTTCTCGTCATGGCGACCGAAGCCGACTGGCCGCTTTCGCGGAAGTTCGGCTGCGCCCCGGAAATGGCGCTGGACCTGATGGGCCGCGCGGTCATGCTTGGCCTGCGTCCGGTGGGCCTGTCCTTCCACGTCGGGTCGCAGACCCGACGGGCCGCGATGTGGGCGCCTGTCCTCGACGAAGTCGCAAAGGTCTGGCACGCGGCGCAGGAGGCCGGTTTCGAACTGGACCTGCTGAACATCGGCGGCGGTTTCCCGGCCTATTACGGCCAGTCGGTGCAGGGTCCCGAGGCCTACGCGGGTGAGGTCATGAGCTTGGTGCGCGCGCGTTTCGGCGACGTGGCGCGGATCATGGCGGAGCCAGGGCGCGGGTTGGTGGCGGAATGCGGCGCGATTGCCGCCGAGGTGCTGCTGGTGTCGCGCAAGACCGAGAACGACCTGCACCGCTGGGTCTACCTGGACATCGGCAAGTTCTCGGGCCTGGCCGAGACGATGGACGAGGCGATCCGCTACCAGTTCGTGACCGACAAGGATTTCGAGCCGATGGGTTCCTGCATCCTGGCGGGTCCGAGCTGCGACAGCGCGGACGTTCTTTATGAAAAGCAACCGGTGCAACTGCCCGTCGGCCTGGCGGCAGGCGACCGGATCGTGATCCGCAATTGCGGCGCCTATACCTCGACCTATGCGTCGATCGGGTTCAACGGGTTCCCGCCGCTGGACGTGGTGGTGATCTGACACGGCGGGGCACCCCCGCCAAAGGTAGGCACTGACGCGCCCGGTCGAAAGGCCGGGCGTTATTCGTGGCTGAACCGCATCCTAAAACGCGAAACGCCCGGCCTGACGGTCGGGCGTTTGGTCATCCGGGTGATGGGGAGGATCCCCGGTCACGCGGGGTCAGGCGGCCAGCGGCAGGTCCTCGTAGACCGGAGCCTTGCTCTCGACACGTTTTTCGGGCGTGAAGTAAGCCCAGGCCTGGTCGAGGGCTTCGAGGGCTTCGAGGGCTTCGAGGGCACGTTGGGCGCTGGTTTTCTGCTGCTCTTGCATCGGGGTTGCCTTTCGGGTTCGACAAATCCCCTCCCTGCCCCGCTACATAGTCGCGGATGCCGACGATGACCTCAGCCAAGGTCGCAAGGTTGGATTGCGCCCGCTGCAAGGGAAGTTGCGTCAAGCAAGGAAAAACCCCGGCTGCATGGGCAACCGGGGCAAACTCTTGCGATGGGTGGTGGATCAGACCGCGCGATCGACCATCATCTTCTTGATCTCGGCAATCGCCAGCGCCGGGTTCAACCCCTTGGGGCAGGTCTTGGCGCAGTTCATGATCGTGTGGCAGCGGTACAGCTTGAAGGGGTCTTCGAGCTGGTCCAGGCGCTCGCCGGTGGCCTCGTCGCGGCTGTCAATGATCCAGCGGTAAGCGTGCAGCAGGGCCGCCGGTCCGAGGTAGCGGTCGCCGTTCCACCAGTACGACGGGCAGGAGGTCGAGCAGGACGCGCACATCACGCATTCATACAGCCCGTCGAGCTTCTTGCGGTCCTCGATGGACTGCTTCCACTCTTTCGCCGGGCGATTGGTCTTGGTTTCCAGCCAGGGCATGATCGAGGCATGCTGTGCGTAGAAATGGGTCAGGTCGGGGATCAGGTCCTTGACCACGGGCATGTGCGGCAGCGGGTAGATCTTCACGTCACCCGAAATCTCATCCAGGCCGTAGATGCAGGCCAGGGTGTTGATCCCGTCGATGTTCATCGCGCAGGACCCGCAGATCCCCTCGCGGCAGGAGCGCCGGAAGGTCAGCGTCGGATCGACCTCGTTCTTGATCTTGATCAGCGCGTCCAGGACCATCGGGCCGCAGGCGTCCATGTCGAGGAAATAGGTATCGACCTGCGGGTTCTTTCCGTCATCGGGGTTCCAGCGGTAGATCTGGAACTTGCGGACGTTCTTGGCGCCCTCGGGCTTGGGCCAGGTCTTGCCGGTCTTGATCTGCGAGTTCTTGGGGAGCGTGAATTGGACCATCTCTCTCTCCTTAGCGAAGCAGGGCTGGCAGGCCGTTCACGGCCAGGCAGCGGAGGGTTTCGGGTTTGGACGCGATGTCCTGTGCGATCTGGACGGTGCTTTCGGTCGGGCCGATCACCGCGTCCGCCGCCAGCGCGCGGATCTGCTGCGCGTTGGCGTTGTCGATGAGGCAGTCCAGCGTGGGTTCCAGCGGCACGCCGGGGAAGGTATCGGCCACCACCGGCGTCAGGGCCGAGCGCGCGGCGCTGCGCGCGATCTCGTCCTGGGCCTGCGGCGAGCAGGCGGCCAGCATCCCGGCCAGGGCCAGGGCGGCGATGTGCCCGCTCAGTCGATACAATAGAGCGTGCCCCGGTACATGGTCGGCGCCCCCGGGTAACATCCCACGGGCGCAACCGGCGCCAGCGTGCCGATCCCCGGCAACTGGGCCTGTTGATGGCTGGGCCGATAGGCGGTCATGCAGGCATCCAGCGCCATGTCATAGCGCGTGTTGTAGCCGTAATGACCGCCCTGCGCGGCGATGCGTTCCGCCTCGGGCTTGCAAAGCCTGTAGGCCTCTGCCTGGTTGGCCGCAGCGGCCGATCCCAGGGCAAGGCCCGCGATGAAGGGGAGAATTGGCAGCACTCCCCGCATCAGAACGTCCTTGCCTTGGGCGCGATCTTTTTCAGGCTGATGCCGCCTTCGTCCTCGGTGGTCAGCGGATCGACGATGACCGGGCGATAGCTGAGGTCCACCTTGTTGCCTTCGACGCGGGCAACGCTGTGGACGCGCCAGTTTTCGTCGTCACGCTCGGAGAAGTCCTCGTGCGCATGGGCGCCGCGGCTTTCCTTGCGGGCCTCTGCGCCGACGATGGTGGCCAACGCGTTGGGCATCAGGTTGGTCAGCTCAAGCGTCTCCATCAGGTCCGAGTTCCAGACCAGGCTGCGATCGGTAACCTTGAGGTCGTCCATCTTGGCAGCGATTGCTGTCATTGCCTCGACACCTTCGGCCATCGTCTTGGCGGTCCGGAAGACGGCGGCGTCACGCTGCATCGTCTTCTGCATCTCCAGCCGCAGCTCGGCGGTGGGCACCGTGCCGCTGGCGTTGCGGATGCCGTCGAACCGGTCGAAGGCCTTGTCGATCTCGGAGACCGGCGCTGCGGGCACGGCGGTTTCGGGGTTCACGACCTTGCCGGCACGGATCGCGGCGGCGCGGCCAAACACCACGAGGTCGATGAGCGAGTTGGAGCCGAGACGGTTGGCCCCGTGCACCGAGGCACAGCCCGCCTCGCCCACGGCCATGAGGCCCGGCACGACGGCGGTCGGATCATCGGCACTCGGGTTCAGCACCTCGCCCCAGTAGTTCGTCGGGATGCCGCCCATGTTGTAGTGCACGGTGGGCAGGACCGGGATCGGTTCCTTGGTCACATCGACACCGGCAAAGATCTTGGCGGATTCGGAGATCCCCGGCAGGCGCTCTGCCAGCGCCTCGGCGGGCAGGTGGCTGAGGTTGAGGTGGATGTGATCGCCTTCGGCACCCACACCCCGGCCTTCACGGATTTCCATCGTCATCGAGCGGCTGACATAGTCGCGCGGTGCGAGGTCCTTGTAGGTCGGCGCGTAGCGTTCCATGAACCGCTCGCCCTCGGAGTTGGTGAGGTAGCCGCCCTCGCCCCGTGCGCCCTCGGTGATGAGGCAGCCCGAGCCGTAGATGCCGGTCGGGTGGAACTGGACGAACTCCATGTCCTGGAGCGGCAGACCCGCGCGGGCCACCATGCCGCCGCCGTCACCGGTGCAGGTATGGGCCGAGGTGGCCGAGAAGTAGGCACGGCCGTAACCGCCGGTGGCCAGCACGACCATCTTGGCGTTGAAGACGTGGAAGGTGCCATCGTCGAGCTTCCAGCAGAGGACGCCCTTGCACTCGCCGTTTTCCATCAGCAGGTCGATGGCGAAATACTCGATGTAGAACTCGGCGTTGTTCTTCAGCGACTGGCCATAGAGCGTGTGCAGGATGGCGTGGCCGGTGCGGTCCGCGGCGGCGCAGGTGCGTTGCACCGGCGGGCCTTCACCAAATTCGGTGGTGTGGCCACCAAAGGGACGCTGGTAGATCTTGCCTTCCTCGGTGCGGGAGAACGGCACACCGTAGTGTTCCAGCTCGTAGACCGCCTTGGGCGCCTCGCGGGCGAGGTATTCCATCGCGTCCGTGTCGCCCAGCCAGTCCGACCCCTTGACGGTGTCGTACATGTGCCACTGCCAGTTGTCCGGGCCCATGTTCGACAGCGAGGCGGCGATGCCGCCCTGGGCTGCGACGGTGTGCGAGCGGGTCGGGAAAACCTTGGTCACGCAGGCCGTGCGCAGGCCCTGTTCGGCCATGCCGAGCGTGGCGCGCAGACCCGCGCCGCCAGCCCCGACAACCACGACGTCATAATCATGCGTCTCGTATTCGTATGCTGCCATTGGTGTTTACCTGTTCATCTGTGCGGGGGACGGCGATCCGTGCAAGCGCCGTCTCTGGCGATTGGGGGCTGCCGGCGCCTCAGAGCGCGAGGCGCGCGATGGCAAAGAGGCCGACGGCGGCGGCGCCGTAGCTGAGGCAGGTCATGACGAGGATCAGGATCTTTTCCATCGCGCCATGAACGTAGTCCTCGATCAGCACCTGCACACCCATGTTGAAGTGGTGAAAGCCCACCAGGATGGTCAGTGCCGCGATGATCGCCGGGAAGGGACGCGCGAAATAGGCGGTCACCTCTTCGTAGGTGCCCCCAAGCGCGCCGCCGAAGGTAAAGACGAAGAGCGGCACCAGGATAAGCAGTGCGACAGAGCTTTTCTTCATCGCCCAGTGATGCGCTGTGCCGGACTTGGCAGCGCCCCAGCCAACGGCGCGCTTGCGGTCGGTCAGAAATGCCATTTCGGGGCCTCCTCAGACGACGATGATGGTGAAAAGGGTCAGGACGACAGAGCCGATGATGACGGCCCAGCCCAGCATCTCTGCCTGGTCCATCTGCAGCATCTTGGCCTCGTCCCAGATCAGGTGACGCACGCCGGCCAGCGTGTGATACCAGATGGCCCAGACAGAGCCGAGCATGACGAGGTCGCCGAACCAGGAGGTCAGGACCGCGTTGGCGGTGGCAAAGTAGGCTTCGGAAGTGGCGGCGGCCAGGAACCACCAGACCACCAGCAGCGCGCCAAGCAACAGGGCATTGCCGGTGATGCGCGTGAGGATCGAACTGATCGATGTCAGCTGGGGGCGGTAGACCTGCAGGTGCGGTGAGAGCGGGCGATTGCCCCGGTTCACGTCGGCCATGAATGATGTCCTTTCGGTTCCGTCGCTCTCTGTTTAATGCTTTCAAAGGCCGTGTCACGAGGCCCTGTATGGGATTTCTGCGGTTTTTTGGCGCAATCGGGCGGATTTGCGCAGTTTGTGATCACGCAATCGCGGGCTGTGATCACATATTTGCGCTAACGTGACACGCCTTCCCCTGCCGATTGTTTGGTCGGCTCCCGAAAGAGTTTTTGACGGATTCGGTCGGGATAGTCGGCGCAGACAATGGCGATGACGACAAGGTGCCCGCCAACACGCGAACAAACTGACCGCCAGTCAAAGACCGCGCACCGGGGAAGAGGGCCCGCCCCGTGTTCGACATGAGAAAGCGGACTGCATCGGCGCGCAAGGCAGGACGGGATGAAGACCCGTCTTGCCCTTGTACGGCCAGTGCAGGTTACTCGGGGAAGCCCAGCCGGTCCAAAGCCAGCCGCGCCTGGCGGCGCAGGCCGGGATCTTCCGAGGCAAGTTCTCCGTGGATGGTGCGGACCAGCGCCGACAAGCTGCGGCGCCCGATCAGATCATGCACCACCGCCGGGATGTCCTGACGCGGAATCTCGAGCAGATCATGCGAGGCTTCGGGCAGTTTGAATGACGACATGGACAGGCTCTCCGGATCGGGCGGCACAGCAGCCGCAATGTCGCAAAGCTTTATTCCAGGTGTCACATTTCCTTCCATTGGCCTTTGGTCTGTATGGTCTTTCCCCCCGCCACCGGCGTGACCGGGGGAAGCAGACTCAGACCGGCATCAGCGCCCAGTAATCGAGGTCAAGCAGCACGTCGGGCAGGTATTTGCCATCTGGCCCCTTGAGCTCGAACGGGGCGCCGCCCTTGGTCGCCACCAGCCGCAGCCGGATTGCGCCGACACCGGGGGCAGAGGTCTCTGCCTTGTCCAGCACCTCGGACCAGGCCTTGACGGTATTGCCCGCGAGGCAGGGGTTGGCGTGGGCGCCACCATTCAGACCGACGATGACCTGCGCATTGGCCAGCCCGTTGAACGACAGCGCGCGCGCCATCGAGATGACGTGCCCGCCGTAGATCAGCCGCTGGTCGGGCCGTGCGGTGACGTCGAAGTGCACCTTGGAGGTGTTCTGCCACAGGCGCGTGGCCATCATGTGTTCGGCTTCTTCGATGGTGACACCGTCGACGTGGTCGATGGTCTCGCCGATCTCGTAGTCGGACAGCCGGTGCTTTTCACCCGCAAGGGTGAAGTCGTAGCTGGTGAAATCCAGACCTTCAGGGATCACCAGATCCTCTGGTGCGAGGCTGTTCTTGAGGTCGGGGATCACCGCCTCGGGCGCGGGCGCGTCGAGGTTGCGTTTGCGCAGCATGACCCAGCGGGCATATTCCATGACCGTTTCGCCGCGCTGGTTCAGCCCGCGCGAGCGGACGTAGACCACACCGGTGCGCCCGTTCGAGTTCTGCTTGAGGCCGATCACCTCGGACTGCGACCGGATGGTGTCACCCGGCCAGACCGGCTTCAGCCAGCGGCCCTCGGCATAGCCGAGGTTCGCCACGGCGTTCAGCGACACATCCGGGACCGTCTTGCCGAAGACGATGTGGAAAGCGGCCAGATCGTCGATCGGCGCCGCCGGCAGACCGCACGACCGCGCGAATTCATCCGAGGAATAGAGCGCGTGGCGCATCGGGTAGAGCGCGTGATACAGCGCCCGCTCTCCCCCGGACACGGTGCGCGGCACGGCGTGATCGATGACCTCGCCCACGGTGTAGTCTTCGAAGAAGCGGCCCGGATTGGTCTTGGCCATGTGTCAGTGATCTCCCAGCTTGGTGTCAGGGGTATAGGTGCCGTCGACCTCCTTCACGACCGCCTGACCGCAGCGCATGACGCCGTTGGCGGCGTCAAAGGCATAGGTGGGCGCCCCGTGAAGTTCCCAGCCCTTGTTCAGGGCGGCGGTGACCTTGTGGCAAAAGGCCGAGGTGTCGTCCTCGGAGAGAAAGCGATAAAGTTTCATGAGCTTATCCGAAGGGGTTGTAGCCAAGCCACTTGTGGACGTAGCCGATCACCACCAGGAGGACGATCGAGGCGACAAGGAAGATCACGTCTTTCTTGATCGGTCCCGGCTTGGACGGCGCCCAGTTCGGCACGGCGCGGTTGATGACGATCATCTCGACGATGGCCCAGACGGCCAAGCCGCCGAAAAGGACAAGGCTGGGCACGTCGCCGTTCACCAGGATGTGTGCAACGGCCCAGAGGAAAAAGCCCGTCAGCATCGGGTGACGCATCCCGGCCAGCAGCTTCCCCTTTTTCGGCGCCGGGCTCATCATGAAGATGGCGACGAGGATCAGCAGGTTGTTGATGCCCACGGTCGCCGGGTGACGGCCCCAAAAGAAGGCACCATCGGCCATTCGATAGCCGAAGATCATCAGGACAACGCTGACAAGCAGTGCCAGCGCGACAAGGCCCTTGCCCTTTTCGCCCATCGGGTCGCGGAGGCCGGGGGCAATCCGCTTGAAGAGATGCGCCGCCCACCAGAGCGCGACACCGAGAATCAATAGAAGCATGGCTGGTCTCCCTAGCTGTTCGCCGGGACCCTGCTGTTAATCGGCCAGGGCCGCAATGGCCTCGGCCTTGGCGAGGGTCTTGCGGGCGGTCTCGACATGCAGGTTCTCGACGATCTTGCCATCCACCACGGCAACGCCCTGCCCTGCCTTCTCGGCCTCCTCAAAGGCGTCGATCTGGCGGCGGGCCAGGTCGATTTCCTCTGTGCCGGGGGCAAAGGCAGCATTGGCGATGTCGACCTGGGCGGGGTGGATCAGCGTCTTGCCGTCCATGCCCATGTCGCGACCCTGGGCGCATTCCTCCTGCAGCCCCGCGTCATCCTTGAAGGCATTGTAGACGCCATCGACGATGACCTTGCCATGCGCCTTGGCGGCCAGAACGCAAAGGCCAAGCCCGGTCAGCATCGGCAGACGGTCCGCGCGGTAGCGCGAGTTCAACTCCTTGGCGAGATCGTTGGTGCCCATGACCATGCCCTGCAGGCGGGGATGGGCGGCAATCTCGTTCGCGGCCAGCATGCCGGCGGGCGTTTCCATCATCGCCCAGAGCGGCTTGTCCGTCAGCTCTGCCAGGGCGTCCAGCTGGGCAGTGGATTCGACCTTGGGCAAGAGGATGGCGTCGCAGTCCATCGCCGCGGCAGCCTTGGCGTCGGCCTTGCCCCATTCCGTGTCGAACCCGTTGATGCGCACGATGCGGGTACGGTTGCCGTAGGGGCGGGTCAGCGCCTCGGCCAGGATCGCGCGGGCAGCAGGTTTCTCGGCCGGCGCGACAGCATCTTCGAGGTCGAAGATGATGGCGTCGATGGGCATGGCGCGGGCCTTTTCCAGCGCCCGCTCCTTGGAGCCGGGGATGTACAGAACGGAGCGGTAAGGGCGTGCGCGCAGGTCCATCTGAGTCTCCTCGAGAAATAATGTTGCGCGGTAATGCGCATTTTTGGAGGGATTATTCAAGGCCGAAGTCGCCGCATTGCAGCAATTCGGTATATTTTGGTGCACAATGGCGCCGAAAGCGGGGCGGAATCGACGCAACGCACGCTGCGTTAACCTGATTGTAGCGGGTCCGGGTGGACGATCATCCCCATGCCGTCAAAGCGGCAAGGCGCGCCGGGCCACAGGGACGGCACGCCGGGATCGAGGGGACCTACCCTGTGCCGGGCGCGCGGCAAAGCCGCGTCATCATCCGCCCGGCGCGCAGCCGAAAGGTGACACTATGACTGAGAAATACATCAAGCTCGCGATGCTCTCGGCAGGTCTTGTGCTGGGCGCGGCCTCTTACGTCGAGGCGCAGGACCTCCGCCATTGCGCTCCGCGCGACCAGGTGATCGACCGCCTGGCCACGAAATACGGCGAAACCCGGCAGAGCATGGGTCTGGGCGCCAACAACGCGGTGATGGAGGTCTTTGCCTCGATCGAGTCCGGCTCCTGGACGATCACGGTGACGATGGCCAACGGCATCACCTGCCTCGTGGCCAGCGGGCAATCTTTCGAGGAACTGGCCGAGGCGCTGCCGCCCAAGGGCGACGATGCGTGACGCCACGGGGAACCGGGGGCCAGCGGGGCGTTCCGGTTCCATGACCGTTCAGGTCAGCGCATCGAAGACCAGCTTTGCCCCGGTCAGGGTCAGCGCGACGTAAGCGATGCCGAAGAACAGGCGTTCGGGCACCATGTGATGCGCCTTGACCCCCAGCCATGTGCCAAGCAGCGCAAAGGGGACCAAGACCAAATCCAGTTTCAGCGTTTCCCAGGTGAAGATGCCCATGCCGGCATAGATGCCGGATTTCGACAGGTTCACCGCCCAGAAGATCAGGACAGTCGTGGATTGAAAGGCCGTCTTGCCCAGTTTCTGCCCCAATAGGTAGACCGAGGCCGCAGGCCCGCCCGCGTGGCTGACGAAACTGGTGAAACCAAGCACGACACCCGAGACCAGGCCCACGCCCGGGCCGAATTTTGTGCCTCCCAGCCGGATCAGTCCCGTGGCCTGCGCCATCTGCCAGGCCACGAACAACAAGGCCACCAGCCCGATCAGCAGGCGGATCGCGTCAGGGTCGGTCCAGGCATAGAAGAGCGCGCCAAGGATGGTGCCGGGGATCGACCCGATCAGCAGCACCCGCGCCGCCGCCCAGTCCCACTTGCGCCAATAGGCCGGCAGGCTGGCCACGTCGATCAGCATCAGCAGCGGCAACATCAGCCCCAGCGCGATGCCCGGGTCCAGCACAATCGCCAGAATCGAGGCGCTGGCAAAGGCCACGCCAGAGCCGAAACCGCCCTTGGAAATGCCCGCGAAGATCACCGCCGGGATCGCCACCGCGAAGACGGACGGCGTGAAGTGTTCCATGCTTGCCTCCGCGAAATTTTCCCCGGTGACAGGTTCTTATCGTGCCTTTAGCGCTATCTACAAGGGCTCCGGACCAAGCGCCGCAGCGCAGCACCCTTGCGAAGCGGCGCGTCTGCGCGTACGCAAAGCGCCAAATTCACGCAAGGCGGAGATGAATTCATGGCCAGACCCAAGATTGCCCTGATCGGCGCGGGACAGATCGGTGGCACGCTTGCCCACCTCGCAGCAATGAAGGAACTGGGCGACGTCGTCCTGTTCGACATCGCCGAGGGCACGCCCGAGGGCAAGGCGCTCGATATCGCCGAGTCCGGCCCCTCGGAAGGCTTCGACGCCGCGCTGAAAGGCACGCAGGACTACGCCGACATCGCCGGCGCTGACGTCTGCATCGTGACCGCCGGTGTGCCGCGCAAGCCCGGCATGAGCCGCGACGACCTGCTGGGCATCAACCTCAAGGTCATGAAGTCGGTCGGCGAAGGCATCGCCGAACACGCACCCAACGCCTTTGTGATCTGCATCACCAACCCGCTGGACGCGATGGTCTGGGCTCTGCAGCAGTTCTCGGGCCTGCCCGCGAACAAGGTCTGCGGCATGGCAGGCGTGCTGGATTCGGCCCGCTTCCGCCACTTCCTGAGCCTGGAATTCGGCGTCTCGATGAAGGACGTCACCGCCTTCGTTCTGGGTGGCCACGGCGACACGATGGTGCCCTCGGTCCGCTACTCGACCGTTGCCGGCATCCCCCTGCCCGACCTGATCGACATGGGCTGGACCACCAAGGACAAGCTGGACGCCATCGTGCAGCGCACCCGTGACGGCGGTGCCGAGATCGTTGGCCTGCTGAAGACCGGCTCGGCCTTCTACGCGCCGGCCACTTCGGCCATCGAAATGGCCGAAGCCTATCTCAAGGACCAGAAGCGCGTCCTGCCCTGCGCGGCATACTGCGATGGCGATTTCGGCCTGAACGGCATGTATGTCGGAGTGCCCACCGTGATCGGTGCCGGCGGCATCGAGAAAATCGTCAACATCAAGCTGACCAAGGAAGAGCAGGAAATGTTCGACACCTCGGTCAAGGCAGTCCAGGGCCTGGTCGAGGCCTGCAAGGGCATCGACAGCTCGCTGGCATAAGCCAGGTCCGAACAGAAAAACGAAACGCCCGGGCCAAGCGCCCGGGCGTTTTGCTTTTGCGGACGGCCCCCTGGACGGTCGCCCGGGGCTGGTAGCGCTCGCTGCGAATCACCTTTCCCATAAGGGCTTGCGAATATGTGATCACAGCTTTCGGGGCTGTGATCACAAATGTCGGAAAACCGGCCCAATCTCGCCGATGCGGCAAAATATCGGTTCTAACCGACCCCGTAGACTGCCTAGGTAGGGAAAATCCGCAGCAACACGGGGACAGACGACCCATGAACATCCACGAATACCAGGCCAAGGCCCTCCTGCGCAGCTACGGGGCGCCTGTCTCGGACGGCCGCGTTGTCCTGAAAGCCGAAGAAGCCAAGACCGCCGCCGGCGCGCTGGACGGTCCGCTCTGGGTCGTCAAGGCACAGATCCACGCAGGCGGCCGCGGCAAGGGCTCCTTCAAGGAGGCCGACGCCGGCGAGAAGGGCGGCGTCCGCCTGGCCAAATCCGTGGAAGAGGCCGAGATGGAGGCCAAGCGCATGCTGGGCCGCACCCTGGTGACCAAGCAGACCGGCGACGCCGGCAAGCAGGTCAACCGTATCTACATCGAGGACGGCTCGGGCATCGAGACCGAGATGTACCTGGCCCTGCTCGTCGACCGCCAGACCAGCCGCGTCTCCTTCGTTGCCTCGACCGAGGGTGGCATGGACATCGAGGAAGTGGCCGAGAGCACCCCGGAAAAGATCCTGTCCTTCTCCGTCGACCCGGCCACCGGCTACCAGGCCTTCCACGGCCGCCGCATCGCCTTCAACCTGGGCCTGACCGGCAAGCAGGTAAAGCAGTGCGTCGCGCTCATGGGCACGCTCTACAAGCTGTTCATCGAGAAGGACATGGAGATGCTGGAGATCAACCCGCTGATCGTGACCGACGCGGGTGATCTGAAATGCCTCGACGCCAAGATGGGTTTTGACGGCAACGCGGTCTACCGCCACGCCGACATCGCCGAACTGCGCGACACCACCGAGGAGGATCCCAAGGAACTGGAAGCCTCCAAGTACGACCTGAACTACATCGCGCTGGACGGCGAGATCGGCTGCATGGTCAACGGCGCGGGCCTTGCGATGGCCACGATGGACATCATCAAGCTGTATGGCGCGGAACCGGCCAACTTCCTCGACGTCGGTGGCGGCGCCACCAAAGAGAAGGTGACCGAGGCGTTCAAGATCATCACCAGCGACCCGAACGTGAAGGGCATCCTGGTCAACATCTTCGGCGGCATCATGCGCTGTGACGTGATCGCGGAGGGCGTGATCGCCGCGGTGAAGGAAGTGGGCCTGCAAGTCCCGCTGGTCGTGCGCCTGGAAGGCACCAACGTCGAGAAGGGCAAGGAGATCATCTCGAACTCCGGCCTCGACGTGATCGCCGCGGATGACCTCAAGGACGGCGCCGAGAAGATCGTGAAAGCGGTCAAGGGCTGATCCTCCGGTCATGGAAACGAAGATCATCAAGACCTCCGGTATCGGCATTCATGTGCTGTTGTTCGGCCTTGTTCTCTTGGCTATCGGCTTGGGCCTTGCCCTGAACATCCTGAGCCTGCGCGGCAGAAGCGACCGGGAGGCCCTGCAGATCGTGGGGCTGGTCTTCATGGTTGTCGGCGCGGTTCCGTTCCTGATGGGGCTGCGCCTGCTCCTGGCCGGGCCGAAAGGCCTGCACCTGACGCCCACCGGCTTTCGGGACGCCCGGATGTTTCGCAACGAGATCCCCTGGTCCGCCCTGCAGTCCGTCACCATCGGGAAGTCCAACAACGGACGATGGGATGCCGTCCTGCTGCAGGTCTCTCCGGACGCCTACAAGGCAGCCGGGGTGCGGTTCTTCAGCAAGATGGTGACGTCCCGACCGGACGCCGGCATCGGCTACACCAGGAACATGTTGAGCACGTCCCTGGACGACTTCGGCAACGAGGTGCTCGACTACGCGAACAAGGCCCGGCAACGGGCCGCGTGACACTGGCTGCGGGCGGACCACCCGCCCGCAGCCCCCGAACACACGGCAGGATGCCAGGATGCCCTGCCGAACCTGAGCAAGGAGACCGCCGCAATGGTCGTCCTCTGGAACGTCAACAGCGCAACCCGGGCATGGGGGATGTCCCCCGGTCCCAATTCGTAGATCCGTCCCCATGTCCCGCCCCGACGCCATCCTTCATATCGGCTTCAACAAATGCGGCTCGACCGCCCTGCAGCAATGGCTGGGCGACCAGGCCTCTGCATTGGCCGACCAGGGTATCTGGTATCGCCGGATGGACCCGCGTGACGACGTCGTCTGCACCAATCCGCAGTTGCAGGTCCTGGCCTGCACGCTGGCCGGTGAGGACGTGCCCGCGCGTCCGATGAATGCCGTTCTGGGCATCACGGATCGCACCAGCCAGGACCGCGTGGCAGAGGACTTTCGCCGCGACTTCGAGGCAAGGGTGGCCAAGGGCGGTTTCGACACCTGGGTCGGATCGAGCGAGGCGCTGGTGGGGCGGAACATGACCCCCGCCGCAACGCAGGCCTTG
The DNA here is from genome assembly GCF_028807275.1 of Mameliella sp. AT18. NCBI lineage: Bacteria > Pseudomonadati > Pseudomonadota > Alphaproteobacteria > Rhodobacterales > Roseobacteraceae > Antarctobacter > Mameliella sp. AT18. The sequence continues at coordinate 19,439 of NZ_JARAMO010000310.1, read as the reverse complement.
GCCGACTGGCTGTCATCGCTGTTCGGCCGCGTCCGCTATGTCGCCTATATCCGCCGCCCCGAACCCTGGCTGGTGAGCCTTTATGGCCATCACAAGCGCAGAAGCGGCCAGGACGAGTCGCTGGCGGAATTCGCCAAGCGCGTCGGTCAGGCCCCCTTCGCCCGGCTCTTGGGCATGTGGCAACAGGCCGTGGGCCCCGAGGCACTGGACGTGCGGTTGTTTCGCGAAGACTGGCTGCGCGGCAGTGGCCTGGTCGAGGACTTCGCGAGCGTCCTGGGCCTGCCGAGCGGCGTGGTGGAAACGCGCGCCAAGCGGCTCAACACCTCGTTCCGGGACGGGCTGCGCGGGCTGATGCCGATGGCCCGCGCCCCGAAACGGCCCAGCCTTTCCGCCGAGACCCGCAGCGCCATTGCCAACCGCAATGCCGAGACAATGGCCTGGATCGAGGGTCACTGCTTTGCCGACCGGCGCGCCGAGTTCCGGACCTGGACCGCAGAATAGACCCGATAACAGACACGACACAGAACAAGAGCCTGCCAGCAAGATGACCGAAACCGCCGCACAGAGCCCCTTCGCCCCCCGTTCCGACGGGACCCGGCGCTGTGTCGTGCATATCGGCCTGTCCAAGACGGGCACGACCGCGATCCAATCCGTGCTGCATGCCAACTGGGGTCTGCTCAAGACCCGCGGCCTGTTCTTTCCCAACCTCTACGGCGAGCGCTACGCGCAGATCTCGTTGTCGGCCTATGTGCAGCTCGCCTCGGGCGATGACCTGCCGCAATACATTGCGCGCCGCCTGCCGCTGGAGACGCCCGAGAAACGGGCCGCCTTCGTGCAGGGCTTCCCGGCGCGGCTGCACAACGCGATCAACGAGGTCGCCAACCTGCAAGGCCCCGGCACGGTGCTGTTGTCCTGCGAGGACCTGTCGCTGAGCGTGCGCACGGATGAACAGTTCCGCATCCTGCGCGAGCTGATCGAACCGCGGTTCGACGAGGTGACCTATCTCGTCTACATCCGCCGCCAGGAAGACCGCATTCTGAGCCGCTATTCCCAGACCCTGCGCGGGGGCGTGTCGCACACGCTGGACGAATTCATGACCAACCCGGCGCTCTACGACACCCGCACGGTGCTGGACCGCTGGGCCGCCCATGTCGGGCGCGACCGCCTGCACGTGCGCCTGTTCGACCGCAGCACCCTGGACGGCGGCGACCTGATGCAGGATTTCTTCGGCCTCTTCGGGGTGAACCCTTCCGAGCTGTCGATCTCGGAGCGCAGCAACGAAGCCTACTGGCCCGAGGCCGTGCCCTTCCTTGTCCGGATGAACCAATTGCTGCCGGAACTTGGGGATCGCCTGCCTGCCGGGTTCCGCGCGCGCCTGGTGCAGGCGCTGGACGGGGCCGCCGCCGGCCGCGAGAAACTGCGCCTGACGCCGGAACAGGCGCAGGAAATCCGCCGCCGCAACGCCCCGCATGAGAAGGCGATCCTGGAAACCTATTTCCCCGAGCGCGAGACGCTGTTCCCCGAGCGCCCGCTGCCCGCGCCACAGGCGCAGGAGGCGGACGACGAGGCCGATGCCGTCGCCCGTGTCGCCATCGAGGTCCTGCTGGACTGGTGGGACGAGATGACGGTGGCGAAACGCACCGAAGCCGCCGCAAGACAGGAGGTCGACCACATTGAGACCTTCTGACCAGCGGCCCCTTTCATCGCCTGCTTGCAGGCCCAACCCGACGCCGCGCAGCCGCGCTGCTTGATCATCACCCAAAGACAGGAAAGCACATGGCCGTCCTCATCGATGAAAACACCAAAGTGATCTGCCAGGGCCTCACCGGCTCGCAAGGCACCTTCCACACCGAGCAGGCGATTGCCTACGGCACCAAGATGGTCGGCGGCGTGACCCCGGGCAAAGGCGGACAGACGCACCTGGACCTGCCGGTCTTCAACTCGGTCCACGAGGCCAAGCATGTGACCGAGGCAAACGCCTCTGTCATCTACGTGCCGCCGCCCTTCGCCGCGGATTCGATCCTCGAAGCCATCGACGCCGAAATGGAACTGATCGTCTGCATCACCGAGGGCATCCCGGTGCTGGACATGATGAAGGTCAAGCGCGCGCTGGAAACCTCGCAATCCGTCCTGATCGGCCCGAACTGCCCCGGTGTCATCACGCCCGACGCCTGCAAGATCGGCATCATGCCCGGCCACATCCACAAGCGCGGCAAGGTGGGCGTCGTGTCGCGTTCCGGCACGCTGACTTACGAGGCGGTCAAGCAGACCACCGACGTGGGCCTGGGCCAGTCGACCTGCGTCGGCATCGGCGGCGACCCGATCAAGGGCACCGAGCATATCGACGTGCTGGAATGGTTCCTGGCCGATGACGAGACCGAGGCGATCATCATGATCGGCGAGATCGGCGGCTCCGCCGAGGAAGAAGCCGCACAGTTCCTGGCCGACGAAAAGAAGAAGGGCCGCTGGAAGCCCACCGCCGGTTTCATTGCCGGCCGCACGGCGCCTCCGGGCCGCCGCATGGGCCACGCGGGCGCGATCGTCGCCGGCGGCAAGGGCGGTGCCGAAGACAAGATCGAGGCAATGAACGCCGCGGGCATCGTGGTGGCCGACAGCCCCGCGACGCTGGGCGAGGCCGTGCTGAAGGCCATCGGCTGAACGCGGCGCCGGGCGCCCTGCCCGGCATGACCTGACCCAACGGCCCGGCCCGGAGAGATCCGGACCGGGCGCCACATCAGGAGGCCCCGGGGCAGGCCCGGGGCACGGAGAGGACAGATGGCACGCGGTGTCACGGATCGGCGGAAGAACGGCAGCGCGGCCAGCGCATTGCCGGAGGCTGTCGTACCGACAACCGGTGCTGCCGCCCTGTCGCCGGATTTCCCCCCAGACATGCACCATGCGGCGCCCCAACTTCTGGCGCAGGTCCGGACGCACTTCCGTAGCCCGGTCTTCCATCGTCTCATGCCCGCGGCTCCCCTGTCCGGTCCGTCAAGCCTTCACGGGAACGCCCGCCGTGACATACTGGGACCGGAATTGAAGAGCGCAGAGATTGTTATGAGCCGGGCAGGCATGCAGCCGAAGCGGGAGACCTCCGGGCACTGGCGGCTGGTAAACCTTGCGACCGGTGCGCTGCTGCTCAGCTGCTGTCTTGCCGGATGGGCAGCGGGCGCGCCGCTGTGCCTGTCGTGCAATGCCGCCCCGCTAGACGAGGTGCATCCATGACAGCCGCCACGACGAACATGCCTACGTCACCGGGCCATGCAACAAGGACCTGTTTCCTCACTGAACGGACCTTGTCGTGGCGCGCCGGTCGGCAGCATTTCCCGATGGACCTTCCTTTCATGTTCATCGGTTACCTGGAGACATTGGTCGCCATCCTCCGATGGCTTGCCAGACCCTCTCACCCCGGTCCCAACGAATACGGTCCCAACCCCAACGAGGTGCCTCAATGACCGACCAAAGCCCCAACGACCTCTTCCATGCCTCCAGCTTCATGCAGGGGCACAACGCGGAGTACCTCGAACAGATGTACGCCCGCTATGCCGCCGATCCGAACGCGGTCGACGATGCCTGGGCCGAGTTCTTTCGCCAGTTGGGCGATGCAGAGGCGGACGTGCGCAAGGAGGCCAGCGGCCCCAGCTGGGCCCGCGCCGACTGGCCGCCTGCGCTCGAGGATGACCTGACCGGGGCGCTGACCGGTGAATGGCCGATGCCCGCAGTTCCGGCCGAGGCCAAGGGCGCCGGCAAGAAGATCAAGGACAAGGCCGAGGAACAGGGCGTCAAGGTCACGGACGATCAGGTGCAACGTGCCGTGCTGGACAGCATCCGTGCTCTGATGATCATCCGCGCCTACCGGATCCGGGGCCACCTGGCCGCCGATCTGGACCCGCTGGGCCTGCGCGACACCTCGAACCACCCCGAGCTTGATCCCAAGTCCTATGGCTTCACCGAGGGCGACATGGATCGCCCGATCTTCATCGACAACGTGCTGGGCCTGCAGATCGCATCGCTGCGCGAGATCCTGTCGATCATCAAGCGCACCTATTGCGGCACCTTCGCCCTGCAGTACATGCACATCTCGGACCCCGAACAGGCCAGCTGGCTGAAGGAGCGGATCGAGGGCTTTGGCAAGGAGGTCAAGTTCACCCGCGAAGGCCGCAAGGCGATCCTGAACAAGATGGTCGAGGCCGAGGGCTTCGAGAAGTTCCTGCACGTCAAGTACATGGGCACCAAACGGTTCGGCCTCGACGGCGGCGAAAGCCTGATCCCCGCGATGGAGCAGATCATCAAGCGCGGCGGCAACCTGGGCGTCAAGGAGATCGTCATCGGCATGCCGCACCGCGGCCGCCTGTCGGTGCTCGCAAACGTGATGAACAAGCCCTACAAGGCGATCTTCAACGAATTCCAGGGCGGCAGCTTCAAGCCCGAGGACGTGGACGGTTCGGGCGACGTGAAATACCACCTCGGCGCCTCTTCCGACCGCACCTTTGACGGCCATCCGGTCCACCTGTCGCTGACCGCCAACCCCAGCCACCTCGAGGCGGTGAACCCGGTGGTCCTGGGCAAGGTCCGCGCCAAGCAGGACCAGTACCACGACCATGACCGCATCCAGGTCATGCCGATCCTTCTGCACGGCGACGCGGCCTTTGCCGGCCAGGGCGTGGTGGCGGAATGTTTCGCCCTGTCGGGCCTGCGCGGGCACCGCACCGGCGGCACGATCCACATCGTCGTGAACAACCAGATCGGCTTTACCACCGCGCCGCACTTCTCGCGCTCGTCGCCCTATCCCACCGACAACGCGCTGGTGGTCGAGGCGCCGATCTTCCACGTCAACGGCGACGACCCCGAGGCCGTGGTGCATGCCGCCAAGGTCGCAACCGAGTTCCGCCAGAAATTCGGCAAGGACGTGGTCATCGACATCTTCTGCTATCGCCGGTTCGGTCACAACGAGGGCGACGAGCCCATGTTCACCAACCCGATCATGTACAACAAGATCAAGAAGCAGAAGACCACGCTGACTCTCTACACGGAACGGCTGGTCAAGGACGGCCTGATCCCCGAGGGCGAGATCGAGGACATGAAGGCCGCCTTCCAGGCGCTGCTGAACGAGGAATTCGAGGCCGGCAAGGTCTATCGCCCGAACAAGGCGGACTGGCTGGATGGCCGGTGGAGCCACCTCGACAAGCAGAAAGAGGGCAAGTACCAGCGCGGCAAGACCTCGATTTCCGAAAAGGCCCTGGCCGACGTCGGCAACGCCCTGACCCATCTGCCCGAGGGTTTCCCGGTACACCGCACCGTGGGACGTCTGCTGGAAAGCCGCGCCAAGATGTTCGAGACCGGCGAAGGCTTTGACTGGGCCACGGCCGAGGCCCTGGCCTTCGGCTCGTTGCAACTGGAGGGCTACCCGGTGCGCCTTGCGGGCCAGGACTCGACCCGCGGCACCTTCTCGCAGCGCCATTCGGGCATCGTGAACCAGGAGACCGAAGAGCGTTACTACCCGCTCAACAACATCCGCGAAGGACAGGCCCGGTTCGAGGTGATCGACAGCGCCCTGTCGGAATACGCGGTGCTGGGGTTCGAATACGGTTATTCGCTGGCGGAACCCAATGCGCTGACCCTCTGGGAGGCGCAGTTCGGCGATTTCGCCAACGGCGCGCAGATCATGTTCGACCAGTTCATCAGCTCGGGTGAATCGAAATGGCTGCGGATGTCGGGCCTTGTCTGCCTGCTGCCGCACGGCTTCGAGGGCCAGGGGCCGGAACACTCCTCGGCGCGTCTGGAACGCTTTCTGCAGATGTGCGGGCAGGACAACTGGATCGTGGCGAACTGTTCGACGCCCGCGAACTATTTCCACATCCTGCGCCGTCAGCTGCACCGGACCTTCCGCAAGCCGCTGATCCTGATGACGCCGAAATCGCTGCTGCGGCACAAACTCTGCGTGTCGAACGCCGACATGTTCACCACCAATTCCTCGTTCCACCGGGTTCTCTGGGACAGCGCGGAGTCCGGCGAGAGCGAAACCAAGCTGGTGGCGGACGACAAGATCAAGCGCGTGGTGATGTGTTCGGGCAAGGTCTACTACGACCTGCTCGAGGAACGCGACGCGCGTGGCATCGACGATGTCTACCTGCTGCGGGTCGAACAGTTCTATCCCTTCCCGGCGATTTCGCTGGTCAAGGAACTGGAACGCTTCAAGGGGGCCGAGATGCTCTGGTGCCAGGAAGAGCCCAAGAACCAGGGCGCCTGGGGCTTTATCGAACCCAATATCGAATGGGTGCTGGGCCGTATCGGCGCCACGCATCCGCGCCCGCGCTACGTGGGCCGCGCCACATCGGCCAGCCCCGCAACGGGCCTGGCCAGCCAGCACAAAGCACAGCAAGAGGCGCTTGTTGACGAAGCGCTGACAGTGGAAGGAAAGTAAGACCATGACCGAAGTGCGTGTTCCCACACTTGGGGAATCGGTGACCGAAGCAACGGTCGCAACCTGGTTCAAGAAGCCCGGCGATGCCGTGGCGGTGGACGAAATGCTCTGCGAGCTTGAAACCGACAAGGTCACGGTCGAGGTTCCCTCGCCCGTCGCCGGAACGCTGAGCGACATCGTTGCCGCCGAAGGTGAGACCGTGGGCGTCGATGCCCTGCTGGCCAATATCTCGGAAGGGGCCGCTGGCGCCGAAAGCGCGCCCGCGGCCAAACCCGAACCGGCGGCCGAGGCCAAGGAAAGCAGCGGCGGCGGCGAGAGCGTCGACGTCATGGTGCCGACGCTGGGCGAAAGCGTGTCCGAGGCGACCGTTTCGACCTGGTTCAAGAAGGTCGGCGACACGGTCGCGCAGGATGAGATGCTCTGCGAACTGGAAACCGACAAGGTGTCCGTCGAGGTGCCCGCCCCCGCCGCAGGCACGCTGACAGAGATCGTCGCCGAGGAAGGCACCACCGTGCAGGCGGACGCCAAGCTGGCGGTCCTGTCCTCGGGCGGCGCCGCCGTGGCCGCTGCTCCGGCGCCGGACGAGGCCGCGCAGGGCAAGCAGTACCAGACCCCGCCCGCCGGCGACGGCGGTCCGGGCAAGGACATCAAGGACGGCCCCGCCGCCGAGAAGGCAATCGCCGAGGCCGGGATCAAGCGCGAGCAGGTGCAGGGCACCGGCCGTGACGGTCGTGCCACCAAGGCCGACGTAGCCGCCGCCGTGGCTGCCGCATCCGCCGCCCCTGCCGCATCGGCCCCCGCCGCCGCTCCGCGCGCGCCGGTCCCGGCCGAGGACGCGGGCCGCGAGGAACGGGTCAAGATGACCCGTCTGCGCCAGACCATCGCCCGCCGTCTCAAGGACGCGCAGAACACCGCCGCGATCCTGACCACCTACAACGAGGTGGACATGACCGAGACGATGGCCCTGCGGAAGGAGTACAAGGACCTTTTCGAGAAGAAGCACGGCGCACGGCTCGGCTTCATGTCCTTCTTCACCAAGGCCTGCTGCCACGCCCTGAAGGAGGTGCCCGAGGTCAACGCGGAGATCGACGGAAACGAGATCGTCTACAAGAACTTCGTGCACATGGGCATCGCTGCGGGCACGCCTCAGGGCCTCGTGGTTCCGGTGATCCGCGACGCGGACAAGATGAGCTTTGCCGAGATCGAGAAGGCGATCGCCGAGAAAGGCAAGCGCGCCCGTGACGGCAAGCTGTCGATGGCGGAAATGCAGGGCGGCACCTTCACCATCTCGAACGGCGGTGTCTATGGCTCACTGATGTCCTCGCCGATCCTGAACCCCCCGCAGTCCGGCATCTTGGGCATGCACAAGATCCAGGACCGTCCGATGGTCATCAACGGCGAGATCAAGATCCGCCCGATGATGTACCTGGCGCTGAGCTACGATCACCGCATCGTCGACGGCAAAGGCGCCGTGACCTTCCTTGTCCGCGTCAAGGAAGCACTGGAAGACCCGCGCCGGTTGCTGATGGATCTGTGATCGGTGGGGGGAAACCCCACCCTACGGCCGGGCGAAGATGCGCCCGGCCAAACCCGGCCTTGTATGGATCGATGTCGCCTCTTTCGTTCAAAATCGCCTTCGGGTTTTGCGTTTTGATCGCAGCCTTGAACCTGGCTATGGTCAGTGTCGGTCTTGCGACGCAGCCAATCGAAATTGTCCTGAATTCTCACATTCCATCTTTTGCCCTAAACGCACTCCTATGGGGCGGTTTGGCCGTTTGTATCTTTTACTTGCATGTATGGGCTTTGGGGTTCGCCGCCGCGCTGTGTGCGAAAGTCGCACTTTCGATTTGGCAGGCGGCCACCTTTGACGGTACGCCACTTCGCGACGAGTATCTTGCGGGGTACTCAATGACGATCCTGATCCAATTGGCCTCGGTGGCCTTCGTCACAGAGTTCGTGACAAGGGCCTGGCGCAAGGGGTACTTGGTATGACGCCTGCCCTCGCCGCCTGCATGCGCAACGAAGGCATCTTCGTGCTGGAATGGCTGGCGCATCATCGCGCGCTCGGCTTTTTGCAGGTCATCGTTGTGACGAACGATTGTACTGACGGGTCGGATACGCTGCTGGATGCGCTCGCGGCGCGCGGCCTCGTCACTCATATCCGGCAAGACGTCCCCAAGGGCTCGGCGCCGCAGGACAGTGGCATGGACCTTGTCCTGGCTCATGCGCGCGACCAGGGCATCACCCATGTCCTGCACATCGACAGCGACGAGTTCCTCGCGCTGCTGGACGGCACGCTGGCGGACCTGATGGCCCGCACGGATCAGGCCGATTGCGTCGCGATCCCCTGGCGGGCGTTCGGCGACAGTGGTGTGATCGACTGGACGCCCGGCGACCTGGTGACAGAGCGCAATACCCGCGCCGAACCGCGCCCCGTCCCGCGAGAGACCAAGACCAAGTGCCTGTTCAAACTGGCCAGCTTTGCCCGCGCCACGGATCACAACCCGCTCGACCCGCAGGTGCCAGAGCCCGTGGTGATGACGCCGGATGGAGAAAGGCTGGACAATCGCACGCTCTACAATGCGAAAAGCGCCCGCTTTCGCCCGCATTACATCGCCGCCCGCGCCAGGACCGCGCAATTGTTTCACTATGCGATCCGGTCCGAGGACTGTTTCCTGATGAAGAACAATCGCGGCGACGGCCAGGGCAAGCTGGGCGAGGGGAAATATCACCTGAACAGCGCATGGCACCGCGCCGCTAACCGCAACGAGGTCGAGGAACGGCGCCTCGCCGACCGCGCCCCGGCCCTGCGCGCGACCCTGGCAGAGTGGCGACGTGATCCGGCCATTGCACAGGCCGAGGCCGCCTGCCAGGCGTGGTTCGGGAACACCCGTGCCCAGTTGCTGACCCCTGTGAACCGCGCGGCCTGGACGCGCAGAAAGGCCCCGGCATGACCGAAACGGCCCGCCACTCGAAGGTGCCGGGGCAAGCCCGGGACGGAGGGACACGATGACGCCCGAGCTGACCGCCCTCACCCTCGCCGCGCTGTTGCAGGTGGTGCAATACGTCCTGATGTCGGTGCCCGCCAACCTCGAACTGGGCATGGGCAAGACCATGAGCCCGCGCGACCGCGACCGGCTGGGCGGGTCGCTGGAGGACCAGCTGTCGGTGAAAACCGCCCGTCTGAAACGCGCGCTCGACAACCATTTCGAAGGGCTGATCCTTTTCGCCATCGCCGTTTTCGTCATCACCTGGTCGGACCAGGGCAACGGGATCACGGCGGCACTTTCGGGCCTCTACCTGCTGGCGCGCATCCTCTACGTGCCGGCCTACTACTTCGGCTGGGCGCCCTGGCGGTCCCTGATCTGGCTGGGGGGCTTCGCCGCCACCGTCCTCATGCTGCTGCTGGCAGTGCTGTGACACTTCCAGATCGGACATATCCGCTGTGGACAAAACACAGGCCCGGCCCTTCTTTGAGAAAAATCATCCCGGGGAGCCTGCCACCGGCAGTCGGGGCGCCACGCGCCATCGCCTCCCCTGAACAACGACAGTGAAAGGAAAACGACATGGCACAATACGACGTCATCGTGATCGGCGCGGGCCCCGGCGGCTACGTCGCCGCGATCCGCTGCGCGCAGCTGGGGCTGAAAACCGCCTGCGTCGAGGGGCGCGAGACCCTGGGCGGCACCTGCCTGAACGTGGGCTGCATCCCCTCCAAGGCGCTCTTGCACGCCAGCCACCAGCTGCACGAGGCAGAGCACAACTTTGCCAAGATGGGCCTCAAGGGCAAGGCACCCTCGGTCGACTGGAAACAGATGCTGGCCTACAAGGACGACGTGATCGGCCAGAACACCAAGGGCATCGAGTTCCTGTTCAAGAAGAACAAGATCGACTGGCTCAAGGGCTGGGGCTCGATCCCCGAGGCGGGCAAGGTCAAGGTCGGTGACGAGGTCCACGAGGCCAAGAACATCATCATCGCATCCGGGTCCGAGGCCTCGCCCGTGCCCGGCGCGGACGTGACCGTCGACGAAAAGATTGTCGTGACCTCGACCGGTGCGCTGGAGCTGGGCAAAGTGCCGAAAAAGATGATCGTCATCGGTGCCGGAGTCATCGGGCTGGAGATGGGATCGGTCTATGCGCGCCTCGGCACGGAGGTGCAGGTGATCGAGTTCCTCGACGCGATCACGCCCGGCATGGACGCCGAAGTGCAGCGCCAGTTCAAGAAGATCCTCGAAAAACAGGGCATGAGCTTTGTCATGGGGGCGGCGGTGCAAAAGGTCGAAGCGACCAAGACCAAGGCCAAGGTGACCTACAAGCTGCGCAAGGACGACAGCGAGGAAACCGTGGACGCGGACGTGGTGCTCTGCGCCACCGGGCGGCGCCCCTTCACCGAAGGGCTGGGCCTGGACAAGCTGGGCATCGAGATGAGCGAGCGCGGCCAGATCAAGACCGACGGCCAGTGGCGCACCAACGTGCCGGGCGTCTATGCCATCGGCGACGTGATCGACGGCCCGATGCTGGCACACAAGGCCGAGGACGAGGGCATGGCCTGCGCCGAGGTGATCGCCGGCAAACACGGCCACGTCAACTATGGCGTGATCCCGGGCGTGATCTATACCGCCCCCGAGGTGGCCAGTGTCGGCCAGACCGAGCAGGAGCTGAAGGATGCGGGCCGCGCCTACAAGGTCGGCAAGTTTTCCTTCATGGGCAATGCGCGGGCCAAGGCCGTGTTCCAGGGTGAGGGCTTCGTCAAGCTGCTGGCCGACAAGGAAACCGACCGCGTGCTGGGCTGCCATATCATCGGACCGGGCGCGGGCGACCTGATCCACGAGATCTGCGTGGCGATGGAGTTTGGCGCCTCCGCCGAGGACGTGGCCCTGACCTGCCACGCGCACCCGACCTTCTCCGAGGCGGTGCGCGAAGCGGCGCTGGCCTGTGGCGACGGTCCGATCCACATGTGATCGACACAACACAAACGGACGTCCCCCGGGGCGTCCGATCCCCAGACCCGCGCCCCCTTGGTCGCGGGTCTTTTCTTTGGGCGGCGTCCCTCATCCCCGAAATACAACCAAAATAATGCTTTCGGCAAATTCAACTCTCCCCTAACGTTAAGAGACGCGAGGGAAAGCACATGTCCGAAAATGATCTCGACTCTGCCGAGGCCGTGGCCCTGGCCGGTTTGCGTACCGCCGAAAACATCTCACGGATGATGTTTGAAGCCGTCGAAGCTCAACAGGCGCGCCAACAGGCCCAATTGAAGGAAACGGCAGAGGCCATCGCGAAGATTCTGAACCCAGGAAAAGATTGAAAAGGAATGCCATCATGGTCGAAACCGTCAATCCACAAGTCACCGACGCGGTGACGCAGTCCAACGTCAAGGTTGTCAGCGAAGCGCCCGCAATGGCCCTTGGGTCGCTCTACCAGGCGATGTCGCACAGCACCGGCATCCTTTTCGAAAACGCCGTGAACGCCCAGCAGCAGGCCAATATCCTGGCCCAGGCCGCGGCGAACCAGGGCGTCATGCAGATGTACAGCCTCAAGTCCGGCACTCACAGCCTGCAGGATGCCGTGGACGCATCCGAACCGACCAAAGGCAAGCCCGCCTCCGGAGGGTCCTGAGCATGCCCGAAACCGAAAACCCCCAGGTCACGGATGCCGTCAGCCAGAGCAATCTGTCCGTCCTGGGCCAGGCGGCCGCCCACGCCGTCGCCACCAGCCTGCAGGCCTCGTCCAGTGCGGCGGGCTTGCGGGTGGCTGCTCTGCAGAGCGGCTCTACCAACATGACGCTCTTGCGGCAGGCCGTGATCGTGCGGGCCGCTGCCGGGCTGACACCGTAAGGGGGATCATCATGCCAAACATGGCAAACAGCCAGGTCACCGATACAGTCAGCCAGACGACGCTGATGACGCTGGGGACCGCCGGCTCCGTGGCGCAGGCGCTGTTGTCACAGGGGTTGGTGGCCGCCCTTGCAACAAGCACACAGGCCGCAGCCGCACAGCAGGAGGCCACGCAGGTCTTGGCCGACGCGGCGCTGGCCGCGGCGTTGAAACGGATGGGACAGGCTTCGGGATCGGGGGACACGCATGGCGGATAAATCCGACACGGCCGCGCCCGGCGGCGCCGAAGTCAACAGCCAGATCGCGGACACCGTCACCAAGCTCCGCCAGATGGCCCCGGCAGAGGCTGCGAACCTGGCCAAGAACGCCGAGGCCGAGGCCCGCGCCCTGGCGCTCAGCATGGCGCTGCAGGACGCCGTGGCGCATCTGCGCCGGATGCAGGTCCTGAGCGAGGCCGCCATGTCACTGGCGGTATCGAAACAGGCAGAGGGCAATGTCGAAGCGGGCCAGGCAATCATGGACACGGCCAATTCAGCCGTGGACCGCGCCCGCTCGATGCTGGCCGAGGCCGAAAAGGCCCTGGCCTGAGCCTCTGCGCCCGGCGCGGTGCTCCCCCCGCGCCGGGCTTGATCCGGTCACGCGTTGCCCGGGTCGATCCCGACAACCAGCGCCGCGTCATATCCCGACGCCTGTTCGCGGATCGCGGCAAAGGCGCCCTCGCCCGCACGTTGCGCGATCCAGTCGTCCCGGTTCATCGTGTCGCGTGGGTCCTCGCGCTCGTTGTAGGGTGCGACCGCCTGGAACAGGTATTCGCTGAGCGCATCGGGAAAGAAGATCTGGCTGGTCAGAACGCTGCGCTCATCCAGGAAGACCTTGTAGTGGATATGCGTCGTCCGGCCCGGATACCAGCCGGGATAGATCGTGTCGAACGTCGCCACGCCCCGGTCGCCGGTGGTCTGCGTTCCGCGCAGGAATGTCTCTCCCCGCGCGTCGATATCGGTGCCCCGGTTCCTGTAGCCCGAGTAGATCCCGCGCGCATCGCAATGCCAGATGTCCACGCGGGCCCCTTCGATCGGTTGGCAATCCGCATCGACCACCTGCAATTGCAGGCGCATCGCCTCGCCCTCGCGCCCCTCGGTGATGTCACGGCGGACAAGCTCGGGATCGAAGTAGTAGGGCCCCTCGGTCGTCTCAGGCAGGACCATGCAGACATTGGGCGTGATCAGCCCGGCTGCCTGGGCCTGCGCGCGCGCCGCCCGGGGAAAGGCGCCCACCCCGGCCACGGCGATGGGAGAGGCGGCAAAACCGGCCAGAAGGGCGCGGCGCGTCGTCGAAGCTGTGCTCATGCGGATGTCCTTTCGATCCCGTTCACAGGATGAAACGGATCAGGACGCGGTTTCGCTCTCCGTGCTGGCGAACATGGCCTGTGCAGCGGCGCACCATCCGGCGCACTCCATTACCACAGCCGGGGTTTGGCATACTCCGGATAGGTCCGGTCATAGTCCTTGCCGCCATGTTCGCCGTCCGACATGTCAGCCAGGATCTCTCCGGTGGTGGGCAGTCCGTCCGACAGATCCCCGCAGGTCCAGAGGCGTGAGCGCATCAGTGCCTTGGCGCATTGGGTATAGACTTCTGCCACCTCCAGCACGATCACCGTGGCGGGCAAGCGGTCGCCCTTGGCAAAGCTGCGGCGCAGGTCCTCGTCATCGGTCAGGTGTGCCCGTCCGTTGACCCGCACCGTGGTATTTGTCCCCGGCACCAGGAACAGCAGCGCCGCGTGCCCGTCCTGCACGATGTCGCGCAGGCAATCGAGCCGGTTGTTCCCCCACCAGTCCGGCATCAAAAGCGTCTGTTCATCCGCCACCCGCACCACTGGCCCATCGTCGCCACGCGGCGAGCCATGCACGCCCTCAGGCCCGACCGTGGACAGGACGGCGAACCGCGCGCCTTCGATCCAGCGGCGGTAGAGCGGGGTCAGATGGCGCGCAACCTTCTTGAGCGAGGTGGGAACGGGCGCTTCGTAATGCGCGTGCAACTCCTCAAGCGTGGTGATTTTCGGCATCGAACCCGGCCTCCTTCATGAGCGCGTTAGAGGCGGTCTCCACCTCTGTCTCGAGCCTTTCGAGAAAAGCGTATTTTTCCAGCCCCGGCTGGATCACCGGCAGGAATTCCACAACCGCCAGCCCGGGCTTGCGGTAGATACCCTTGCGTGGCCAGAACAGGCCGACGTTTGTCGCCGCAGGCACACAGGGCTGGCCAGTTTGTTCGTAGAGGATCGCGGTCCCGACCTTGAAGGGCGCCTTGACCCCCGGCGCGATGCGGGTGCCCTGCGGGTAGATGATGAGCTGGCCGGGAACGGCGGCACCGCGCGCCACATCCTTGACCATGCGCGCGATGGCCTGCCCGCGCTTGCCGCGCTCGACCGGGACACAGCCGATGCGCAGGGCGTACTGGCCGATCACCGGCGCCCACATCAGCTCTCGTTTCATGATGAACTTGCCCGCCGGAACGGCGCCGAAGATCAGGATGATGTCCAGGAAACTCTGGTGCTTGGAGGCGATCAGAACCTCGCCCTGCGGGACCTCACCGCGCACCTCTGTGCGCAGCCCGACCATAAGGCGCGCAGTCAGGCGGACCCAGCGGCAATAGGTGCGGCAGGCCGTGCGGGCCCCGTGGCGCGACACCAGCGCCCAGGGCAGAAAGACGATCCCCATGATCGCCATCATGGCGTACATCTGGATCACGAACAGGAACGACATCACCCATCGCATCAGGCCAATTCTCCCAGGACACGGCGCGCGGCCAGTTCGGTTGCGAAAAAGGCCACCACGGCGGCCAGCGGCGGCACGAACAGCGGCCAGAGCCATTGCAGCCCGGCAAAGCGCAGCCCGGTCAGGATGCCCCCCGTATCCCCGCCCGCCGGCATGACCAGCAGGGCCAGCAGGCCGATCAGGGTGCCCGCCGCCGCCCCCGCCAGCGTCCGCAGGGTAAAGCGGCGCACAAAGGCCCCCGCGATATAACCGTCGGTGGCGCCGACCAGCCGCAGCACCGCGATGACCTGCGCGTTCGCCGCCAGTGCCGCGTTGGCGGCCAGCGTCACCATCGCCCCGGTGGCCGCGCCGATCAGCAGGATCGCCACCCAGCCCAGAAGGCGTAGCCGTCCCGCCGCCGTCACCAGCGGCCGCCGCCAGCGGCTGTGTTCGTCCAAGACCGCGCCAGGCGCCTCGGCCTGCAACCGCAGGCGGAGGCCGTCGGCATCGTAGCCGTCGCCGGTTTCCTGCACCTCGACAAGCTGCGGCATGGGAAGGCTCTCGACTGGCAGGTCGGGTCCGAACCAGGGTTCCAGCAGCGCGCGCTGCTCCTCGGGCGACAGCGCCCGGGCCGAGGCGACGCCGGGCGTCTGTTCCAGCACCCGAAGGACGGCAGCGGTCTGCGCCGCAAGCTGTCCCTCGGGCGCCGAAATACGGATGGTCGAGGCGCGGGCCAGGTCCTCTCCCCAGCTGGTCGCCAGGCGCCCCGCCGCCAGCGACAGCGCCAGGGCAAAGACCGTCAGAAAGGCCATCGCGGCGGCGGTGAACAGTGTCAGCCGCACGGTAAAGCCCGCCGGGGGCACCACCCGGTCGGCGCCCGCGTCCCGGGCCGCCAGGGTCTTGATCCGGTCCAGCGCGCTCATAGATCCCCCCCCGCCGCCTGCAGCGTGCCGCCGGCTATACGCAGGTTGCGCGCGTTCACAAGGCTCTTGGCCGCGCGGATCAGCATCAGGTCATGGGTGGCGATCATCACGGTCTTGCCCATCCGGTTGAGCTCGACCAGCAGGCGCAGCAGGCGCTGGGACATTTCCCAGTCGACGTTACCGGTGGGTTCATCGGCCAGGATCACATCCGGCGACAGGATCAGCGCCCGGGCCAGCGCGGCGCGCTGGCGTTCGCCCCCCGACAATTCCGGCGGCAGGGCCTCGAACTTCTCGGTCAGGCCGACCCATGTCATCAGCTCGCGCAGGTTGTCGGCCTGGTCGGGCGAGGCCTGCCCCGAGACCGTCAGCGGCAGGGCCACGTTCTCGGCCACCGGCAGGTGGTCGAGGAACTGGCAATCCTGGTGCACGACGCCGATCCGACGCCGGGCCATCGCCACCGCGTCGCGGTCCATCGCGGCCAGGTCCTCGTCAAAGATCGACACCTGCCCTTCGGTCGGGCGGAGCGCTCCGTAGCAGAGTTTCAGGAAGGTTGTCTTGCCCGAGCCGGACGGCCCGGTCAGGAAATGGAACGACCCCGGAGCAAGCTGCAGGCTGACCCCGGAGAGGATCGCCGCGCCGCTGTAGGAATAGGCCACGTTGTCCAGCTCGATCACGGGCGGTTCTGCCTCTGCCTTGTCAGTTTCGTCGGCAGTTTTGCCCGAGCCATCGGGCCGTTGCAACGCAAGCCGCGCAGAATTGGACTTTTCCCGCCGATACGGGCAGCTTAAGGTTCACGCGGGGCGGTGACGCCCCGCAAGGGACGGAAAAGACGGGGACAAGACGGAATGCGGCTGGTTTGCCCAAATTGCGGCGCTCAATACGACGTGCCCCTCGAGGTGATCCCCGAGGCGGGCCGCGACGTGCAGTGCTCGAACTGCGGGCACACCTGGTTCCAGAAGCGCGTGACGCAGCCACCTGCCGCCCGCCCCGAGCGTGCGCCCAAATCCGCGCCGGACCCGACCCCGCCCACCATAGAGGACCCTGACCTCGACCCGGACGAGGACGGCACCGACGCACCGATCCCGGCGGACACCGCACCGCGCAGCAGCATCGACCCGGAAATGGCCGAGCTGTTCCGCGAGGAACGCGAATTCGAAGCGCGCCAGCGGGCCACCGAAGGGCTGGAAACCCAGCCCGACCTTGGGTTGGAGCCGCCCGCGGAATCCGAACAGGCCCGCCGCGCCCGCGAAAGCCGCGAGCGCATGGCACGGCTCAAGGGCGAGGACGTCCAAGAGCCGCCCAGGCGCCCCGAGCCAAAGGCGGAACCGGAACAGGACGATGCCGCGTTGCACGCCGCTGCGGCGGCTGCGGCGGCCGCCTCGCGGCGCGACATGTTGCCGGATGTCGAAGAGATCAACCAGACCCTCCGCTCGGCCTCGGAACCCCGTGTGGTCGACCGCGACGCCGGTCGCCCGTCACAGACCTCGCCGCGCCAGACCGGCAGCCCCTTTGCCCGCGGCTTCATGCTGGTGGTGATGGTGGCAGCGCTTGGCGTGGGCCTTTACGTTGCGACACCGCGGCTCTCGGCGCAGTTCCCGCAGATCGCCCCCTACCTGCAAAGCTATGTCGAAACGGTCAACAAGGGCCGGACATGGCTGGATGCCCGGGTCACGGCCCTGATGCAGCAGCTTGACCAGATGAGCTCCGAGACGGCGGAACCCGCCGATCCACCGGCGGGCGACTGACACCGATCCCGACAGGCCCGTTCTCTGGCAGGTCCGATGGCACGTTTCGGCGCCGGACGCCGCCGCCGCTGCGCTTCAGACCCGCCCTTTCCAAGGCACCAGCGCCTTTTCGGCCATGCGCATCAGGATATCGATGCCAAAGCCGATCACGCCGATCAGGATGATCCCCATGATGACGATATCGGTGAGCTGAAATTTCGACGCCACCATGATCATCATTCCTGTACCCTTTTCGGCGGCCACCAGCTCGGCGGCGACCACCGTGCCCCAGCAGACCCCCATGGCCACCCGCGCGCCGGTGAAGATCTCGGGCAGCGAATTCGGCACGATCACATGGCGCATGATCTGGAACTTGCTGGCGCCCAGCGAATAGGCCGCATGCACCTTGGAAATCGCCACGCCCGAGACCCCTGCCCGCGCGGCAATGGCCATGATCCAGAGCGCTGCCAGGAACAGCAAAATAACTTTGCCCTTTTCACCGATGCCGGCCCAGATGATGACCAGCGGGATCAGTGCAAGGGGCGGCACCGGCCGCATGAACTCCACCATTGGATCGAACCAGCCCCGGAACCAGTTGCTGAGTCCCATCGCATAGCCCAGCGGGATGCCCACCAATGCGCCAAGGAAAAAACCCTGGATGACGCGTTTGAGCGAAAACCAAAGATGTGCGGCCAAGGTCGAGTCGCGATACCCGTCCCGCGCAGTTTCTTTTAGACGTTGCCAGACTGCCTCGGGGGGCGGCAGCCAGATCGGCTCCATCTGCCAGCCCTTCGCCGGTTCGAAGTTCAGCGTGCCCTTGGGTGACATGCCGACACGACCGAATTCGGTCTGGACCGACTGGCCCGGCGCGATCGGCTGGCCATTCACGGCAACGATCTTGTGCCCGTCACTGCGTCCGAACTCGTCGTTTCGGTCGACGCGGATCAGCCCCGAACGCCAGGCGCCCACGGTATCGACGTCGTTCTTGGCCCAGCCTTCCCCCGGCGCGACCTTGGGGTCGTCCACGTCCGTTCCCACCTCGAAGACACGCACCGTCACGGTGGCATCATCGGGCGCCTGCCCCTCGGCCTCGGCGGTATAGGTAAAGACCGCGTCGCCGATGAAGGGCCCCGGCGCGTGCAGGAAACGGGGCACATAGGATGACCCGGTGAAGGCCCCCCAGAGCAGGAAGATCGACAGCACCGAGATGACGCTGGCGATGCGGTTCGGGGTCACGGCGCTTTCGTCGCCGAAGGTTACGGTCTTGAGAGAGGTGTAATCCGTCACCGTCTTGTGGACGACGAATTTCACGACGAAGAACGAGACGACGAAGATCGCGATGTAGATTGCGAATACGATCATTGCACCTGCTCCGCCCGGATCATGCGCTTTCCTCCGCCCGTCCCATAATTTCCTCTTCCATGTCCCAGATCATGCCCAGGATCTCTTCGCGTCTTTGCCCGAAATCGGGGTGTTTCTTGACCTCGCGCAGGTCGGCGTTCACCCCCATGTCGGCAAAGGGCAACCGGTATTCACGGTGGATGCGGCCCGGGCGCGGCGCCATGACCAGCAGGCGTTCGCCCAGTAAAAGCGCCTCTTCGACCGAATGCGTGATCAGGATGATGGTCTTGCCGGTCTCCTTCCAGAGCTTCAGCACGAGGCCCTGCATCTTTTCCCGCGTCAGCGCGTCCAGCGCGCCCAGCGGTTCGTCCATCAGGATCACGTCCGGGTCGTTGGCAAGGCAGCGCGCCAGCGCGACCCGTTGCTGCATCCCGCCCGACAGT
>NZ_JARAMO010000309.1:0-54407 GCF_028807275.1 Mameliella sp. AT18 | reverse complement strand
AGGGATCCTGAAAGATCATCTGCATCTTGGTCGGATCGCCGTTGAAGCGGATCTTGCCGTCCGAGGGGGCATGCAGCCCGGTGACCAGCTTGGCGATGGTGGACTTGCCACAGCCACTTTCGCCAACCAGCGCCAATGTCTGACCGGGCAGGATGTCGAAATCCACACCGTCGACTGCGCGCAGCGTGCGGCGCGGCTTGCGTTCCAGCAGCCGGTTCAGCCAGGGGGCAGAGACGTCGAAACGCCGTTCCAGCGCGTCGACTTCGAGAATGGGGCGGGTCATGCGGTTGCTCCTTCCAGGGCCAGCCAGCAGGCAGCGCCTTCTCCGTGGATGCGCGGGATGTCCCGGCTGCATTTCGGTCCCGCCTGTGCGCAGCGCG
The DNA here is from genome assembly GCF_028807275.1 of Mameliella sp. AT18. Lineage (NCBI taxonomy): Bacteria > Pseudomonadati > Pseudomonadota > Alphaproteobacteria > Rhodobacterales > Roseobacteraceae > Antarctobacter > Mameliella sp. AT18. Next base: position 54,027 of record NZ_JARAMO010000309.1, on the reverse strand, counting down.
GGTTGAAGGCGCAGCCCGAGGGAATGCTGTTCAGGCGCGGCATGGCGCCAGGGATCATCTGAAGCTCGCTCTCGTCCCGGCGCAGCGAGGGGATCGAGCCCATCAGCCCGACGGTGTAGGGGTGTTGCGGTCGGCGGACCACGTCCTCCACCGTGCCCAGTTCGGCCAGGCGCCCGGCATACATCACCGCCACGCGGTCGGCGGTTTCGGCGATGACGCCCATGTCATGCGTCACCAGCATGACCGCCGTGCCGCGTTCACGGCAGAGCCGTTTCAAAAGGGCCGTGATCTGCGCCTGGATCGACACGTCAAGCGCGGTTGTCGGCTCGTCCGCGATGATCAGTTCCGGTTCCGCACACAGGGCCAGGGCGATGACGATGCGCTGGCGCATTCCGCCGGAAAACTGGTGCGGGTAGTTGTCGATGCGTTCCTCGACGGCGGGAATGCCGACCTCTTGCATCAGTTCGATGGCGCGCCTGCGGGCCTGCGCGCGGGTCATCGGCGTATGCAGGCGGATCGTCTCGACGAGCTGGTCGCCGACCTTGAACAAGGGGTTGAGCGATGTCAGCGGGTCCTGGAAGATTGCCCCGATCCGGCGCCCGCGCACGGCCTGAAGCTGTTGTTCGGTCAGGGTGTCGATCCGGTCGCCCGACAACAGGATCTTGCCGGCAGCGATCCGGCCCGGCGGTTCCAGCAGGCCCAGGATGGCCATGCCGGTCATCGACTTGCCCGCGCCGGATTCTCCGACGACGCCCAGGATTTCGCCCCTGCCGATGGTCAGCGAGATATCGTCGACCGCGGTCAGCGTGCCGTGCCGGGTCGGGAATTCGACGCGCAGGCCCTGCACGTCCAGAACGGGTTGGGTCATCGTGCCCTCCGGTAGCTGGGGGTGAAAATCTCGGTCACGGGCGGGTGGTCCACCGTGCGGTCGGGGTACTTGGCGATCAGGCCATCGAACTGTGCCTGCGCGCGCGCGGTTTCCGCGACCGCGTCGAACCCGGGGATCTCTCCGTCGGCCATGACCTGGCGCCCGTCGATCCAGACGTCCCGCACGTCCCGACCCGCGCTCGAGGTCATCAGGGTCTGGATCGGGTCCGGCGTCTGCAAGGTGCCGCGCAGGTCGATCACCGCGATGTCGGCGCAGGCGCCGGGGGCCAGGCGCCCCAGATCGTCCCGGCCAAGCGCCTGCGCGCCGCCAAGGGTTGCCGCGTCGAATAGTGCCTCGGACCGGATCGCGTCCATGCCCTTGGCCAACCGGGCGGTCATCATGCCCAGTTGCATGTTGAGGATCATGTCCGGCGGCCAGGTGTCGGTGCCCAGCCCGATGTTGATGCCCCTGTCACGACATTCCGGAAAGGACCGCAGCAGGCCGCCATGACGGGCGGCCACGAGCGGGCAATGCACCAGCGTCGCGCCATGTTCGGCCATCAGCGTAAAATCGCGTTCCGTCGCCTGAGTGCCGTGCGGCAGCAGCCAGTTCGGCCCAATGGCACCGATGCGATTCAGCCAGTCGATGGGCGTGGTGCCATGTTGTTCCTGCACCAACCTGATCTCGGTCGGGGATTGGCAGGAATGCAGGCGCACGGGGGCGCCCATTTCCGCGGCAATCGCATGGGTGCGTTGCAGCAGGCTTTCGGTGCAGGTCTCGATCCGGTCAGGGGCGAACATGGCGCGGATGCGCCCGCCAGCGATGCCGTCGATCCTCTGCGCATAGTCTGCCGCCTCGGCCAGATCCTGCAGGCCACGCGCCTCGTCATAGGTCGCGCGGATGGTGCCGGTCTCGTCGGTGACCTGCCCGCCGGTCCGGTAGGCCGGGCCAAGGTAGGCGCGCAGGCCCAGATCCTCGGCCGCGGCCGCGGCGGCATCGAATTCCGCAACCGTTTCCCCCCACGCGCGGTAGAACAGAGAGGCGATGGGCAGGGCGGTGGTGATCCCGTTGCGGATCAGCTGTGCAAAGGCAAAGCGTTTCTGGAAGGCCAGTTCCTCTGGCGAATACATCTCGTAGGGGCCGGCATCGACATAGCTTTGTGGCCAGACCCGCCCCTTTTTCCAGGCCGGGCCGTTGTCGTAGCCCAGGATCGTCGTGTCGAGATCGGACAGCGCGTCGAGGTCGATGAATCCGGGCGACAGGATCGCCTCGCCATAGTCGATGTGCGCATCTGCATCGCCGTCGAAGCTGGCGCCGACATGCAGGATGCGTGTGCCCTCGATCACGACACAGCCGTTCTCGAAGACAACATGGGCGCCGTCCCGATGTCCGACGATCCAGCGCGCGGAAAGACGGGTCCGGCTCACGGCGCAGCCACCACGCAGGCACCGTCCCGCGCCGTGACGGCTCCGGCCTTCAGCACCATCTTGCGGGGGGCACGCAGGGCGACGGCCTCGGCCAGCGTCTCACCCTCGACCAGGACCGCATCGGCGCGGTCGCCAATGCGCAGGCCATAGCCTTCGGTTTCCATGATCGCGGCGCCGCCATAGGTGCAGATGTCCAGCGCAAGCTCGACCTCGTCATCCCGGCGCAGGTTGTTGCGCTGACCGATGAACATGGCGCGCTCCAGCATGTCCGCATTGCCGTAGGGGCCCCAGGTGTCGCGGATACCGTCCGAGCCAGACCCGGTCAGGATGCCCGCCGCCTTCAACTCCTTGACTGCGGGCACCGGGGCAGAGGCGGGGGCGGTGGTGATGATGTGGATGCGGTTTTCGGCCAGTTGCGCCTGCAGGTCGGCCACATAGGCGCGGTCCATCATGCCCAGGCAGAAGGCATGGCTGATCGTGACCTTGCCCTGCATCCCGTGTGCCCTGGTCCGGGCGATGATCTCTTCCATCGAGAAACCGCCCAGGGCATCGCGTTCGTGCAGGTGGATGTCGACCGGCTTGCCATGCTTTTCCGCGAGCATGAACACGGCGTCGAGATGCCCCTTGGGGTCACGCTCGATCCCGCAGGGGTCGATCCCGCCGACGATATCGGCCCCCAGGGCCAACGCCTGGTCCATCATCTCGACAGTGCCGGGACGCGGCATCATCGAGGATTGCGGAAAGGCGACGATCTCGATGTCGACGATGTCCTTCAGCTTGTCGCGGGTTTCCATCACGCCTTCGATGCCGGCCAGCCCGTGATGGGTGTCGACGTCGACATGGCTGCGGATCTGTGTCGTGCCGTGGCTGACCGACAGGATCGCCTGCCGTTCCGATTGCACCTGCGGGTCAAGCCCCAGCGAGACCTTCACCTCGCGCTCGTTGGTGATCTTGTCGATCAGGCGCGGGCCGACCTCGTTGCGATACCAGGGCATGCCCAGCAGGGACTTGTCCAGGTGGGTATGGGCCTCGACCAGGCCGGGGATCAGGATGCGTCCGCCGCAATCGATGGTTTCGGCACCATCCGGGGCGGTTTCGACGAAAACGCCGTCGGCGATGTGCAGGTCCGTTGCGGGGCCACCCATCGGGCGGCAGTTCTTGAGGGTCTTCATGGGGTCATCTCAGTTTGGGGTTGAGGGCATCGCGCAGCCAGTCGCCGATCATGTTGACGGATAGCACGATCAGGCACAGCTGCACGGCGGGGAACACCACGATCCACCACAGGCCGGAAAACAGGTACTGGTTGCCGATCCGGATGAGCGTGCCGAGGCTGGGTTGATCTGGCGGCATTCCCACGCCGAGAAAAGACAGCGTTGCCTCCGACAGGATCGCCAGGCCAAAGTTCAGCGTGGCCGCGACCAGGATCGGGGTCAGGCAGTTGGGCAGGATGTGATGCAGCATGATCCGCCAGGGTTTCACCCGGATCAGCCGCGCGGCCTGCACGTATTCCTTCTTGCGCTCGACCATCGCGCTGGCGCGGACGGTCCGGGCGTACTGGACCCAGCTGGGCACGGCGATGGCAAGGATCAGGATCGGTGCGGCCAGCACATCCTTCAGCCCCGTCGGCAAGGAGGCGGTGGCAACGGCGGTGATCAGGATGGCGATCAGGATGAAGGGCATCGACAACAGGACATCGCCCAGGCGCATGATCACGTTGTCGATCCAGCCGCCGAAATAGCCCGCGATCAACCCCAGGCTCAGCCCGACGGAGAGCGCCGCGATGACAGAGGCAAAGCCGATGATCAGCGAAATGCGCGAGCCGTAGAGGATCGCCGAGAGGATATCGCGCCCCTGGGTGTCGGTGCCCAGGATGTAGGGCCATTGTCCCGCCTCGTTCCAGATCGGCGGGATCTCGGAGTTCCAGAGTTCCAGCGCGGCCAGGTCATAGGGGTCCTGCGGCGTGATCCAGGGGGCAAAGAGCGCCGTCAGGGCCACAAGTGCCAGCAGGCAGGCAGCGAAGACCGCGCTGGGGTGGGTGCGGAAGGAATACCACAGGTCACTGTCGCGGATCGCCGCCAGGCGTGCCCGGCGGGCGGGCAGGGGGGGCGTGTCGGTCTTTGTGTCAGTCTCGGTGGTCATGGACAGGTCAGCCATTGGCCCCTCCGGCTTTGGCGGCGTCGTCGCGCAGGCGCGGGTCGACCCAGGCGTAGGTCACGTCCACAACCGTGTTGAGGACGACGAAGATGAAGGAGACGAGCATCAGGTAGGCGGCCATCACCGGGATATCGACGAAGGTCACGGCCTGGATGAAGAGCAGGCCCATGCCCGGCCATTGAAAGACCGTCTCGGTGACAAGCGCGAAGGCGATCAGGTTGCCGATCTGCATGCCCGTCAGGGTGATGACCGGCATCAGGCAGTTGCGCAGCGCATGCACCCAGTTGACCCGCCCGACGGGTACGCCGCGCGCGCGGGCGAACTTTACGTAGTCCGTGCGTAGGGTTTCCAGCATCTCTGCCCGCACCAGGCGCATGACAAGGGTGATCTGGAAGGTCGATAATGAAATCGCCGGCAGCACCAGTGCGGCCCGGCCCGAAGGGGTCAACAACCCTGTCGACCACCATCCGATGTCCACCGTCTCTCCGCGTCCGAAGGCAGGCAGCCAGCCAAGAGAGACGGAAAAGGCCAGGATCAGCATGATGCCCACCACGAAGGAGGGCAGGGAGACGCCCACGATGGACCCCAGCTGCAAGGCATTGGCCAGTGGCGAGTTTCGGTGCACGGCGGTTATGACACCCAGCGGGATGCCCACGACGAGGGAAATGACGGTGGCCACCAGCACCAGCTCGAAGGTTGCGGGAAACCGCTCTCCGATCAGAACCATCACGTCCTGCTGGTTGCGGTAGGAAATGCCGAAATCCCCCTGGACCGCATTGGTCACGAAGCGGGTGTATTGCGTGATGAACCCGTCGTTCAGGCCCAGGCGTTCACGCAGTTCCGCGCGGTCGGCCTGTGTCGCCTGTTCGTTGACCATCATCTCGACCGGGTCGCCGAAGAACCGGAAGATGGTGAAGGCCAGCAGGGCCACCGCCAGCATGACGAAGGCCGCGTTGGCAGTGCGCTTGATAAGGAAGGCGAGCATGGGAACTCCGGTCTGATGGGGGCTGCGGGGAGACCCCCGCAGCCAGTCCTGTCGGATCAGTCGTCGGTGGCGACGCGGGCGAACCAGAGCCGCGGCTTGTTGTCCGGGAACAGCGGCATCTCGGTCACTTCCCCGGTCACGGCCCAGGCCATCGGCTGCTGGTGCAGCGGGATCATGATCATCTCGTCCTTGACGATCCCCAAGGCCTCGGTCTCCAGCGACAGGCGCTTGTCGAGGTCCAGTTCCATGCCGGCTTGCTGGATCAGGGCGTCAAGCTCGGGGTAGGACCAACCGCCCCAGTTGAACACGCCGGAGTTGCCTTCCTTGGAGTGGAAGATCTGCAGCAGCGGCGAATAGGCGTCCAGCATCGGCAGGGTGGCCCAGCCCAGGGTGTAGATGTCGGTCTTGCCCTGGGTGCGCTTGGGAGTCTGCACCGCGCGCGGCGCCACGTCCAGCTTGGGCGCCAGCCCGATACGCGACCACATCGAGGCGATGGCCTGGCAGAATTGTTCCTCGTTCACCAGCCCGTCGGACAGGCAGTTGAACTCAAAGGTCAGCCCCTCGGGCACACCGGCCTCGGCCAGCAGTTTCTTCGAGGCGTCGGGATCGTATCCGGGAACCGTATCCAGTTCTTCGGCGTAGCCGGGGATCGGCGGCGCGACGGTTGCGCCTGCAATCCGGGATTTGCCGCGCATCACCCGCTGGTGGATCAGGTCGAGGTCGATGGCCTTGTAGAGCGCTTCGCGCACGGCCTTGTCCTTGAACGGGTTGGGTTCGCCCGTCGTCAGTGTGTCGCGGAAGGGGAAACCGATCATCACGGTGCGCAGGTCGACGCCTTCCAGCACGTTCACGTTCGGGGCCGCTTCGAGGCGCGGAAGATCCTGCACCGGCGCGTCATTGGTAAAGTTGATTTCGCCCGAAAGCAGGGCGGCGACGCGGGTCGCGGCCGAGGTCACCGGAGTCAGCTCGATCCGGTCGAGGTTGTGCTGGGGGTCGTCCCACCAGGCGGGATTGACGACAAACACCGTCTTGGCGTCCGGCTGGCGGCTTTCGACGATGAAAGGCCCGGTGCCGTTCGCGTTGTAGGTGGCAAAGCCCTCCTTGCCCGAGCCGATGTCCGTCGGCAGCAGAGAGTCGTTTGCCTCCATCCATTCCTTGTCGAAAATATGGATGTTCGTCAGGTCGTTGAGCAGCAGAGGATAGGTGCCGTTCAGGGTGATGTCGACGGTGTGCGCATCCACGACGGCCGAGGACACATAGGCCGGCAGGTTGCCCTTGAGCGGCGAGGTCTCGTGGCTCACCCGCTCCAGCGAGGCGACGACGTCATCGGCGGTGAAGGGCGCGCCGTCGTGAAAGGTCACGCCTTCGCGCAGCTTGAAGCGCCAAGTCACCTGGTCTTCGAGGATCTCCCAGCTTTCCGCCAGCGCAGGCTCGATCTTGAGGTCGGCATCATAGCGTACGAGGCCCTCGTACACGTGGTTCAGCACGTTGATCGTAAAGCTGTCACCGTAGGAGTAGGGGTCAAGCGAGCCGATGTCGCGGTTGGCACCCCATTTCAGGACATTCTCGGCCTGCACACCGCCCGCGAGAGAGGCAAGTGCTGCAGAAGCAAGCAGGAGTTTTCTGATCGTCATATCGTCTGGTCCCTGTTGTTGGATTGTACTTGGGAATCGGTAGGATTGGATACGATGTGATCTTGATGCGGGATTGATTCCCACTTGGCAAGAAAATTGTATCCAATTGACGTCGATGTTTGGATACGATATCAGGATTGCACAAAGAACAGACAAGAAGACGAGTCATGAGTGACCAGACCACCCTGACGGATGCCGTTCACACGCTTCTCAAGCGGGCGATCATCGAGCAGGCCCTGAAGCCAGGCATGCGCCTGCCCGAGGACACGGTGGGCGAACAGTTCGGCGTGTCGCGCACGATCGTGCGTCATGCGTTGGTGCGGTTGCAGAACGAAGGGCTGGTTGTCACGCGGCGCAATCGCGGGGCTTTTGTCGCTGAACCTTCGCTGGAAGAGGCCAAGCAGATATTCGAGGTGCGGCGCGCGCTGGAGCGCGAGGTGATTCGCATCCTGGTCGAGCGTCTGCCGGACAGTGGCTTCGACCAGCTCGAAGCGCATGTCCGCAGCGAGCAGAGCGTCAAGGGCAAAGACGGGCCGGTGTCGATTCGCCTTGCGGGCGAATTCCACACTTTGTTGGCGGAGCTGACCGGCAATGCGGTTCTGTCCCGCTACGTGTCAGAGGTCGTGCTGCGCTGTTCCCTGATCATGGCGATGTATGCCCGGACCCATTCGTCGGACTGTGCCGTCGATGAGCATTCCCAGATCATCGAGGCGATCCGGACGGGGGATGCGGACAGGGCGATGACGCTGATGGATCACCACCTTGGTGCGGTTGCCGGTCGGGCCGAGCTGGAAAAGAAACCGGACAGCGTCTCTTCGATCCTGTCTCACTATGGCAAGGAACTCGCCCAGTGACGGACAGGCGGATACACCACGCGCTGAACTTTGCAGAGCTCACCCCGCGCGAGGCCTACAAGGTCATGATCGGGACCATCGTGCCGCGCCCCATCGCCTGGGTAACGACAATCTCCCCCGATGGGGTGGTGAATGCGGCGCCCTATTCCTTCTTCAACTGCCTGTCTGCCGATCCGCCGATCCTTGCACTGGGCGTCGAGAACAAGCCCGACCGCAGTTTCAAGGACACCGCCTTCAACATCCGCATGACCGAGTGTTTCACCGTCAACATCGTCGACCGCGCTAATGTCGAGGCAATGTCGGTGACGGCGGCGGGCTTTGCGCCCGAGGTGGATGAGCTGGAGATGGCGGGCCTGACGGCGGCAGCCGGCGAGATGGTCGCCTGTCCGCGGATCAAGGAGGCGCCCGTTGCCTTTGAATGCCGCCGCTACCTGGGGATCGAGATCAGTTCGGCGCGCGAGATCATTCTTGGCCAGATCGTCATGGCTCATGTCCGCGAGGACATCATCGACCTCGACACCTATTATTCGACCCACACCGCGCTGGATGCGCTGGGCCGCATGGGGGGCGACGGATATGCCGGGACGATGGATTATTTCGACCTTCCGACCCCCTCTGCCGCCGAGGTCCTGTCCGCACGCAAGGCGCGCCGGGCCTGATCAGGCTGGTGCCGGACCTGTCGAGGCGCGCTTGACCAGCGCGGCCTCGATCCGTTCGGGCGGGGTGCCCGTCGCGTCAGCCTCGGCCTTCGGCGTACCCTGCATCATCGCCACGACCTGCTTGACGGCCGCGCGCCCCATTTCAAGGCGCGGCTGGTGGATGGTCGTCAGAGAGGGCACGAAACGGTCCGCGAAATCAATATCGTCAAAACCCACGACGGACACATCACCGGGCACGTCGCAGCCAAGGCGGATGCACTCGGACACAAAGCCGAGCGCGCATTCGTCCGAGGCGCAGAACACCCCGGTCGGACGGTTGTCCAGCCCTGCCCACCGCCGGGCGGCCTCTGCCCCGGACTCGAGTGTGAAATCGCCGGGGAACACGGTTGCCTCAGCGCCATTTCGCGATGCGGCGTCCAGGAATCCCTGCCTGCGGGTGATCGCCAGCACGTTTTCCTCTGGCCCGTTGACGTGCAGGAGGCTGCGATGCCCCAGTCCGACCAGGTGATCGACGGCCAGCCCTGCGGCGGCGTGGTTGTCGATGCCCAGGCGCGGGGCGTCATAGGCGTCGTTCCATTCGCTGAGCTGGATCAGGGGCAGGCGCCATCCATTCACCACCTCGGGATCAAGGCCGCCGTCCAGCAGAACGATCCCGTCGGCGCGCCCGTCATACCCCAGTGACAACAGACGGTCGCGCCCGATGCGGCTGTCCGAGATCTGGACGGTCAGGCCGACCGAACTCGCCTCTTCCTGGACCGCTGCGAAGATGCGGCTGAAAAACGTGTTGGACAGGTTCGGGGCAAGGATCAGCAGGGACCGCGCGCGGCGCTGGCGCAGGTCGCGGGCGGCAGAGTTGATCCGGTAGCCGGTGGCCTTGACCGCCTCCATGACCTTCTTGCGCGTGGCCGGCCCGACGGAGTCCGGCGCGGACAGGGCCCGGCTGACGGTGGCCGTGGACACCCCTGCAAGCGTGGCCACGTCCTTGATCTTCACTCTTGCCCGGGCCGTCATCTTGTCTCCTGGATATTGCAGCTTGTTAATCGATTACATTTTTCATTGCAAACGCGGCGTGAATCACGTGTAATCGATTTCACAAGGTGCCGGGGAGGACGGCGCCGTGGGAGGACTCATGAAGACGATCAAGGGCCCGGCCCTTTTCCTGGCGCAATTCGCGTCGGACGATGCCCCGTTCAATGACTGGGGCAATATCACCCGCTGGGCCGCCGATTGCGGGTATGAAGGTGTCCAGGTTCCCAGTTGGGACAAGCGGCTGTTCGACCTCGAAACTGCTGCGGGATCGCGTGACTATTGCGACGACTTCAAGGGCCGGGCGGCTGAAAACGGCATCGCCGTGACAGAGCTTTCGGCCCATCTGCAAGGGCAGCTTGTCGCCGTTCACCCGGCCTATGACATCGCCTTTGACGGGTTTGCCGATGCCTCCGTGCGGGGCAATCCGAAGGCCCGGCAGGACTGGGCGGTCCGCCAGGTCCGCATGGCGCTGGAAGCATCGCGCAACCTTGGCCTGAATGCCCTGGGCGCCTTTTCCGGGGCGCTTGCCTGGCCCTATGTCTACCCTTGGCCACAACGCCCCGAGGGGCTGGTCGAGGCGGCATTCGACGAACTGGCGGCCCGCTGGCGTCCGATCCTCGATCACGCCGAGGACATGGGTGTCGACATCTGTTTCGAGATACATCCCGGCGAAGACCTCCATGACGGGGCAACCTTCGAGATGTTCCTTGACCGGGTCGACCAACATGCGCGCGCAAGGATGCTTTACGATCCGTCGCACTACGTGCTGCAATGCCTCGACTACATCGCCAACCTTGATGACTACGCCGAGCGGATCGGCATGTTCCACGTCAAGGATGCAGAATTCAATCCGACCGGCAGGCAGGGTGTCTATGGCGGATACCAGTCCTGGGCCAACCGCGCGGGCCGCTTCCGCAGCCTTGGCGACGGGCAGGTGGATTTCGGCGCGGTGTTTTCCAAGCTGACGACGATGGGTTTTGACGGCTGGGCGGTTGTCGAATGGGAATGCGCGCTGAAACACCCCGAGGATGGCGCGCGCGAGGGCGCGCAATTCGTGCGTGACCACATCATCCGCGTGACCGAACGCGCCTTTGACGATTTCGCGGATGGCGGCGCGGATGACGCGGCCAACCGGCGGATGCTTGGACTGGAGGGCTGACATGGCAGAGGCTCCGATCAGGTTGGGCATGGTTGGCGGTGGGTCGGATGCCTTTATCGGCGGTGTTCACCGCATCGCGGCGCGGTTGGACGGGCATTATGCCCTTGTCGCCGGCGCGTTGAGCGTGACCCCCGAAAAGGCACGGGCCAGCGCCGAGGCGCTGGGACTGGCGCGCAGCTACGACAGCTATGCCGAGATGGCGCGGGCCGAGGCCGACCGGGACGATGGCATCGAGGCGGTCGCCATCGTGACCCCCAACCATGTACATGCCGATGCCGCCATCGCCTTTCTGGAACGCGGAATCCACGTCATTTGCGACAAGCCGCTGACCTCGACGATGGTGGATGCCGAGCGGCTGACCCAGGTGGCGCGGTCCTGTGATGCGCTGTTCATGCTGACGCATAATTACACCGGCTACCCGATGATCCGGCAGGCGCGCGAGATGATCGCGGCCGGGGATCTCGGCAACTTGCGGCTGGTCAACGTGGAATACGTGCAGGACTGGATGACCGGCCCTGCCGAGGGCAAGCAGGCCGAATGGCGGGTCGATCCCGCGCGCTCTGGCGCGGGCGGATCGATCGGGGACATCGGCACCCATGCCTATAACCTGGCGTGCTTTGTCTCGGGGCTGCGGCTGGACCGTCTGGCCGCCGACCTGGATGCCTTTGGCGCCGGGCGCACGCTGGACGACAATGCACATGTCATGCTGCGCTGGCAGGGCGGCGCCAAGGGGATGCTCTGGTGCAGCCAGGTGGCCCCGGGAAATGAAAACGCCCTGCGCCTGCGGGTCTACGGCGACAGGGGTGGGCTGGACTGGGCACAGGAAGAGCCGAACAAGCTGTGGTTCACGCCCTTCGGCGAACCCAAGCGCCTGCTGACCCGCAACGGGGCGGGGGCGACGACGGGCAACACGGCCATGAGCCGGGTGCCCGGCGGCCATCCCGAAGGTTATCTCGAGGCTTTTGCCAACCTCTACACCGAGGCCGCCCATGCCATCCATGCACACAGGCGCGGTGAGACGGTGCCGGGTGACCTGCTGTTCCCGACGCTGCAGGACGGCATGGAGGGCATGCGGTTCATCGAGGCCTGTGTGCGTTCTTCGTCGAAGGACAGCGCCTGGGTGTCGCCATGAAACTGGGGATCAACCTGCTGTGCCTCGCGGGGCACATCGACGAAAGTCACCTGCCGTACTTGCAGCGCCTTGCCGAGATCGGTTTTGACCATGTCGAGGTGCCGGTGATGCGGGGCAGCCCGGATCATTATGCCTGGCTGGGGGGACAGCTGGCCGCGCTGGGACTTGGCCGCGCGCAGACCTCCATCGTGCCGGATGTCGATGCCAACCCGCTGTCGGGGGATGCATCGGTGCGGCAACGCGGGCTGGATCACCTGTCCTGGATACAGGATTGCGCCGAGGCGCTGGGATCGGAAACCGTGGGCGGGCCGTTCCATGCGCCGATTGGCCATTTCACCGGGCAGGGGCCGACAGAGGACGAAATAGAACGCGGCGTGAGCGCACATCGAAACATGGCGGAACGTGCCGCGCGAGGCGGCTACAAGCTGGCGCTGGAACATCTCAACCGGTTCGAAACCTACTTCCTGAACACGATGGACCAGGCACGTGCTTATGCCGACCGGGTCGACCATCCCGCCTTCGGCATCATGTACGACACGTTCCACGCCAATATCGAGGAACGTGATCAGCCCGCGGCCATCGCCCACCTGGGTGACCGGATGCATGTGCTGCATGTTTCGGAAAACGACCGGGGCGTGCCGGGGCGGGGGCAGATCGATTTTGCCGCCGTGTTCCGGGCCGCCAAGACCGCTGGGTTCGACGGGCATGTGGTGGTCGAGGCATTCGGGGCGGGCCTGCCCGAACTGGCCGCCGCAACCCGCGTCTGGCGACCGCTCTTTCCCGACTTCGAAACCCTGTTCACGGAGTCCCATGACTTCATCCGCAGGACGTGGGAGGCCGCATGACCGACCCTGTCATCGAGATGAAGGGCATCACCAAGAGTTTTCCCGGCGTCCGCGCCCTGTCCGACGTCAGTTTCGGTGTGCGCCCCGGCGAGGTGCAGGCGCTGGTGGGCGAGAACGGCGCGGGGAAATCCACGCTGATCAAGATCCTCTCCGGTGTTTACCAGGCCGACGCGGGCCAGGTGCGCATGAACGGCGAGGCGGTGCATTTCGTTCATCCGGTCGAGTCGCTGCGCGCCGGGATCGCGGTGATCTACCAGGAATTTTCCCTGTTGCCGGAACGCACGGTCGCGCAAAATCTGTTCCTTGGGCGGGAACCCCGGACGCGCTTTGGCCTGATCGACAGTGCGAAGATGCGGGCCGACACGCGCGAGGTTCTGGCGCTTTTCGCGGCAGCGGGCCGAATCGATCTGGACCGCACCGTCGGAGAGCTGGACGTGGCCACGCAGCAGGTGGTCGAGATCGCCAAGGCGGTGTCCACTGGTGCCCGCGTGGTGGTGATGGACGAACCGACCGCGGCGCTGAACGAGGCGGAATGCGAGGAACTCTTTGCCACTGTCGACACGCTGCGCGCGCGTGGCGTCGCCATTATCTACATCACCCACCGGATGCGAGAGATCACGCGGCTGGCGGATCGCGTGACGGTACTGAAAGACGGCGAGGTGGCCGCCCGGTTTGACGAGGTCCCCGCGCCGGATGCCATCGTCCGCGCGATGGTGGGCCGCGACATCGCCGATTTCTACGCGCCGCCCGCAACGCCGGAGGAAATTGGCGATCCGGTCCTGACCGTGCGCGGCGCGGGCAACGCCATGTTGCATCAGATCGACCTTGACGTCCGCGCGGGGGAAATCGTCGGTCTGGCGGGTATCCAGGGCGCCGGGCGCGTTGCGCTGGCGATGGCGCTGTTCGGCGAAACCCCGTTCGAGCATGGCCAGGTGACCCTCAACGGAGAGCGCGTTTCATTCCAGACCCCACGCAGCGCCATCCTCGGCGGTATCGGGCTGCTCCCCGGCGACCGGAAAAGCGAGGGGCTGGTGCTGATGCAGTCGGTACGCGACAACGGCATGCTGACCTCGCGCGCCTTTGCGCCGCTCTGGTCCAGTGACCGCCGGAACGCCTTTACCGACAGGGCGCGCATGGACGGCCTGCTGGACCACATGGAAATCCGCGCGGCCTCCTACGACCAGGACATTCGCGCGTTGTCGGGAGGCAACCAGCAAAAGGCCATCGTGGCCCGCTGGCTGTCCATGCGGCCCAAGCTGTTGATCTTCATCGAACCCACCCGAGGCATCGACGTCAATTCCAAGGCCGGCATCTATCACCTGATGCGCGACCTTGCCCGCGAGGGGGCCGGCATCCTGATGATCTCCTCCGACCTGCCCGAAGTGATCGGGGCAGCGGACCGCGTGCTGGTCATGCAGGAAGGCAGGATCGCCGCAGAGTTCCCCCACGGCGCCACCGAACAGGACATCATGCACGCCGCCACCGGCGAGACAGGAGTGGCCGCATGAGCATCGCCGAGGATACGCCCCGCCGAAAAGTCGGTTTCCGTTTCGAACGCTGGGCCCCGCTGATCCTGCTGGGCGGCGCCCTGGCGATTTACGTCGTCGTCGCCCTTGTCACCGGACAGGCGCAGTACCTGACATTCGACAACCTGATCGCCATCCTTGGCCGGTCCATTGCCTTGGGCATCACCGCCATCGGGCAGACCTTTGTCATCCTCGTGGCCTCGATCGACCTTAGCGTTGCCAGCCTGATCTCGGCCACGGCGGTCCTGGCCTCTGTGGTGATGGACGGGTCTCCGGCGATGATCCTGCCCGCGATCCTTGCCGCGATTGCGCTGGGTGGGCTTGTCGGGCTGACCAACGGGCTGGTGGTCAGCGGGCTGAAGGTCAATCCCCTGATCGCCACGCTGGGCATGAGCCTCATCATCCAGGGCTGCCTGTCGGCCTTCGTGTCGAATTTTGCGGGCGAGGTGCCCGCCGCCTTCCAGATGTTCGCTTATGGAGAGCTGGGCCCTTTCCCGGTGGCGCTGCTGTTCCTGGGTCTTCTGGCCGTTATGGCCTGGGCGGTGCTGCGGTTCACCAAGTTCGGATCGGACATCTACGCGGTCGGCGGCAATGAAGAGGCGGCGCGCTTTGCCGGGATCAAGACGGGCCGGGTGGTGATCCTGAGCCATGTGATCTGTTCGATCTGCGCGTCCATTGCGGGGCTCTACCTTGCCTCGCGGCTGCGCTCGGGCGCGCCCTGGATTGGGTCCGACGGGGTTTATGACCTTGAAAGCATCGCCGTCGTGGTGATCGGTGGCACGGTGCTGGCGGGCGGGCGCGGCGGCGTCTGGGGGACGATGGCGGGGATGCTGATCTTTTCGCTGATCGACTCCGTCTTCAACATCGCGGGGGTCGACAGTTTCGCCAAGCAGGTTCTGCGCGGCATCATCATCGTGGCCGCCGTCGCCTTCTACGCCATCCGTTCAAAGAGGATCGTGGCATGAGTGACAGCGCCACCGCCCCAAAGCGCCGCCTGCCGCAGATCAACCCGGTCTGGGTGCTGCTGACTGTGCTGATCGTGGCGATTATCTTCATGAACCCGCGGTTCATCGAGCCGACGGGCTACATGAACTTCCTCAAGCGCGCCGCGCCGCTGGCGATCCTGGCCGCGGGGCAGGTTTATGTCATCACCTCGGGTGGGTTCGACCTGTCGGTTGGTTCGCTGATCACGCTGGTCGTCGTCGGTTCCTCGATGCTGACCAACAACGATCCCACGGCGACCTACTGGGTGATCCCGCTGATGTTGGCGATGGGGCTGGGCGTGGGGGCGGTCAACGGGCTGGTCGTGTGCTTCCTGCGCGTGCCCTCGCTGATCGCCACGCTGGGCATGATGATCACGCTGAACGGGCTGGCCTTCCTGTGGTCGGGCGGCGCCCCGCGTGGCTACCTGCCCGACACCTTCCGCTTTTTCGGGAGAGAGTTGATCCGAGATGTGCCCCTGGTCAGGTTCATCCCCGTCTCGGTCATCGTGCTGGTCGTCGTCGTCGGCCTGCTGGCCTGGCTGATGCATCGCACCAACCTTGGCCGCCAGGTGCATGCGATCGGCGACAACCCGGTCGCGGCCCGTCTGGCCGGAGTGGCCGTCAACCGCGTGCGCATCACCGCCTTCATGCTGTCGGGCCTGTCTGCGACCATCGCGGGCATCCTGCTGGGCGGCTTTGCCGGTGTCTCGACCGATGTCGGCTCGGGCTATGAATTGCAGGCGATCACCGCCGCCGTTCTGGGCGGCGCGCAACTTCTCGGCGGTCGGGGATCGGTCCCGGCGGCCCTTGGCGGCGCACTGGCGCTGACCGCCATCTTCACGCTCTTGAACTTCCTCGGCCTGCCGCAACCCGTCCGGCAGGTGGTGCAGGGCCTAATCCTGATCGCGGCCGTCGCGTTCGCCATGCACCGAAGGAGACAGACGGGAACCTGAAAGGGCGCGGGGAACGCACCCTTTCAACCGATAGGGAGAGAGACATGAAACATATCCTGATGGCGGCAGGGGCGCTGGCGTTCAGCCTGACGCCGCTCTACGCCCAGAACTTCGACGATCCCCAGGAATTCGCAAAGCAGCGGGACCAGTTGCAGGCAGAGCCGATGGGCCCCGAAGGCCAGCCCTGGCTGCAGTACATCGGTGGCGACATGGTCGACACCGCCGCGCTGGGATTGGAGGCCCCGGCGACGGTTTGTTTTTCGAACGCCGGTGTGAACAACCCCTGGCGGGTCGTGGGCTATACCAACATGGTCGAAGAGCTGAAGAACCACGCCTCTATCGCCGACTTCATCCATGTCGACGCCGAAGGCTCCGACGACAAGCAGATTGCAGATATCGACGACCTGCTGGCGGGCGGGGACTGCGACGTGATGATCGTCTCGCCCAACACCACGGCGGCGCTGACGCCTGCGGTCGAACGGGCCTGCGAGGCGATGCCTGTCATCGTCTTCGACCGTGGCGTGAACACCGATTGCCCGGTCTCCTTCATCCACCCTGTCGGCGGCTATGGCTTTGGCATCCAGGGCGCGGAGTTCATCACCAGCAAGCTGGACGAAGGCGCCAACGTGCTGATGCTGCGCATCCTGCCGGGGGTCGACGTGTTGGAAACTCGCTATTCCGCCGGGCGCCGCATCCTCGAAGAGGCGGGCATGAACATCGTCGGGGCCGAGTTCACGGACGGCGACAATGCCAAGACAAAATCCATCGTCGAGGATTACCTGATGCGCGGCAGCATCGACGCGGTCTGGATGGACGCGGGCGCCACTGCCGTCGCCGCGATCGAGGCCTTCGAGGATTCCGGCTATGACATCCCCGTCTTCGTGGGCGAGGACCAGCAGGACTTCCTGCGCAAGTGGCAGGACGAGGGGCTGACGGCCATCGCGCCGACCTATCCCACCTACCAGTGGCGCACGGCGGTCATCGCGGCCGCTCGGGTGATCGAGGGAGAGCCGCTGCCGGGGCCGGAGTGGGTTCTGCCGCAGCCTGCCATCGTGCAGGAAAACCTGGACGACTACGTCAACCCGGCGATGCCGCCGCTGCACTACGCCATGTGCGGATGCGAGGAAATGGCCGACTATCCCCAGGCCTGGGGCGGCAACTGATCCTTCGGAAAGGGGCGGCGCGGGCCGCCCCTTTCTCGTTTGCACAACGGCAACCGGACCAGGGAGGACCAAGATGACCGGACCCACGGAAGAACTGTTTTCCAAACCCAACGGACGCGTGCCCAACAGCCGTTTTCCCCTGCTGATCCATCGCGGCGGTGTGCCGGGCGGCAGCATGGACGCGGTGCGGGCCCAGTTTAAAAAGACCGGCTGGCTCAACAACTGGAATTATCCGGGGATCTACCTGTACCACCATTTCCACTCCACCACGCATGAATGCCTTGGCGTCGCGTCAGGCTGGATGGAGCTGGAACTGTTCGGCAAGGGCGGCACGAAGGTCCGGGTCGAGGCGGGCGACGTGGTCGTCATGCCGGCAGGCGTGTCACACGCCATGATCGGCAATTCCGACGACGTGATGGTGATCGGCGGCTATCCCGAGGGACGCGACTGGGACAACATCCAGGAGGCGTTCGTCAGCGAGGCAGATTTCCGGGCCGCCGCGAAACTGATCATGTCCCTGCCGATCCCGGCGACGGACCCGGTGACGGGCGGGCCGCTGACCCAATGGCTGGAAACGCCTTCATCGGTGGATGCGGGCTGGAACGATTTTCGCGACGGACTGGACGCAACAAGCTGACAGGGATCACCGCGCGGATGGTCCGCGCGGTGGTTTGCTGCGTCAAGCCGCGATGGCAACGGAGGTCAAGGGCGAGGCGCCGGCAATCCAGGCCCCGCGGTCGTAGCGCCGGCAGAGTCCTGTTTCTCCGTCGATGCTGACAAGGGTCAACCACCCGTTGTCGAACAGCGCGCGGACTTCCGGTTGCCGCTGCAGGACCTGCCCGATCATGGCCTCGGGGGCTTCGACGGCAACGACCAGCCGGCTGGGCACATGGCGCAGCCTTGTGCCGTCGTGCACCGATTGCCAGGGCAGTCCGACACGCAATGCGCCGCCGTTGCCTTCCAGCACGCCGATCCCGCCGACCACGTTGTGCAACAGCTTGTTGCCGGCGCCGAATATCTCGGGCGCGACCGCCGAGCCGCTGTATTGCAGCGCGATCCAGCTTGCGACCACCACGGGCGCGCTCAGGATCAGTTCCAGCGTCTCGGCCTCGGGGTCCTGATGCCAGTCGTAGTCATGCAGGAAGGTGGACCCGTCCAGGTCGCGCCCTGCGGTGCGCGCGCGCGGGGCCGCCACGAAAGCCCTGCATCCGGCCAACCCCCATTCGGGGCGCAGTTCCGACCAGTCATGGCCCCGCGTCGCAAGGGTTTCGGCCTTGCCTCGCGGCAACGAGGCCGCGCGCTCTGCCCGCGCCAGGGCAGCGGCGCGCGACAAGGCGGCATTCAGCCGGTCCAGGTCTTCTCTGGTGGCGGCGGGGTGTCCGTCTTCGAACAGCCGGACCTCGTCGGATACCGTGTCGTGCAGCCCGGCGACGAACCGGGTGTCCTCCGGGATTTCGATCCCTCGGTCCTGCAGGCCCGCGCGGACGGCGGCATCGTTGAGCTGCGAGGCCACCAGCCGGGCGTTCACGTCACCCGCATGGCCGCCACAGGCACCACATTGCAGGGCGCTGGCGTGGGGTGCATTGGTGACCGTGGCGCCATGCCCGCAGATCAGCACCAGCCGCGCAAATCCCGACGTCAGCGACATGGCCTTGAGGGTCTTTTCGGCCATGTCGATGCGCTCGGGCAAGGGCAGGTCAAGGTGCGGGGCCGGATCGACCCGGGGCAGGGTTCCGCGACCCAGGCTGTCCCGCAGCAACTTGCCGACATACAGCGGGCCCGCCGCTTCGACGAAGGCAAAGGCAGATACCGCTGCACGCTTGAACCGGCCCCAGGCCCTGACCGCCCGCAAGCGGACGCGGGTACCGATGTCGTCGCCGCTGGTCGCACTGGTGACGCCGGGGGACAGCAGGATCGGAGACCGGGCCTCGACAATGTCGGAGGCATGGGCGTGATGCCTGACTGCAAGGCCAAAGAAGCCCGCAAAGCCGATGGTTCGCAGCCCGGGGTCCGAGGCCTCCAGCGCCCTGCGCAGGCGTTCGGACCGCACGTCGATGCAAAAGGCCGCCTGGATCGCGGGCCGTGCATCGGGCTCTGCCACGGCTTGTCCCGAAAGCGTGTTGCCAAGACGGCGTTCCGCTGCCCGGTCCACGGCCTCTTGCAGGGCAGCGTCCAGCGCCGTGTCATCGTCGATGACAAGAGGCCGGGCATAGTCGTGCAATGCTTGGTCCCAGGCGGTCGACCGTGTTGCGGAGGCCTGCTCGAGCAAGGCAACCTCCCAGGTGAGGCGGATTGTCAGGAGATCGAAGAGCGTCTCTTCCCGTCCGCCGTCGCGCTCGGCGGTCCAGCCAAGATGACGTGCATATTGCGCCCATCCCCCAAGCGTCACCAGCAGCCTGTGGAAATAGACCGGGGCCGCCTCCTGCGTCAGGTTCAACCCCAGGCAGGCGTCGGCAAAGGCCGCTCGTGCATCGGTGGGCATCGCCGCGATACGCGCGGCAAAGCCCGGCAGCCCGGCCAGTTCGGGGGTCAGGTCCCGGCTGGCGAAAGTCCGCCACGATGTCCATGCTCTGCCCTCTGGCGCAGGCCAGAAGGCCTGACCGCGATCGAAATGCGCCGCTGCCCAAAGACCGATCCGATCCTCGACGAAGGCAGGCCAGTCGACCCCGCTGTGGTCCTGCGCCAGGTCCGCCAGAGCAGGAAGAGCGGCGACCTTCGCCACAGCCTGCCGGGTTGCCCGTTGCAAAGTGCCGGCAACCATCCCGTGAGCGGCCTCTGCGGCCCGCAGGTCCTCTGCCGTGACCTCACCCGCGTCGATCATCGTGGCCACGGTCTCTCTGGGCAGGAACATCCGGCCGCCGCCGACACGGGCCAGCCTTGCGGCTGCTGTCCCGCGGTCCTCTTTGGCCTGTCCCAGCCAGGGGTTGACGGCCACTGTCGCCTCCAGGGGGAAGGCCGGGGGGATTTGCCGGATTGCCTCTTCTGCGGCGGCAAAGAGTGCGAGGGTCTGGCCGGGCCAGGTGACATGGGCGTTCATTGGGTCGCTCCGGGCTTGGGCGTCCAGCGGCCGGACAGCCGATCGGACACCGCGTTGAGGTAAAGGCCGTTCATCAGGTGCACGCGCAGTCCCGCCGTGGCGGGATGCCCGGCCCAGAGCGGAAAGGTCGTCTGCGCCACGGCGGCCAGTGCAAAGCTTGCCAGGGCCAGGACGATCGTCGCCCATACCAGGCCATCGGGGGCGGGTGGGGCGGGCAGGGTGCCGACCGAAAGCCAGGTGGCGCCATGTTGCAGCGCAAAATAGGCGACAGTCGCAGTGACGGACATGGCGGCGGTGCGCCAAGTCAGGGCACGGGGGGCCAGATCGGCCAGGCCCTGGGCCATCAGGTAGACCACGCCAAAGATCAGGATCGCGCCAAGCGCCACCGTCTGCGGCGGTTTCGACATGATCCCGAAGGCCAGCCCGGCCAGGAGGTAGAGCACAAGCGCAAGGCCGAACGCGCGTGTCACGGCGCCAAGACCGGGCACGGCGACCGGGCCGGGGCGGCGGATCGAGGCCACCTCGCGCACGGCACCGCCCGAGGCCAGGAAGGCGTGGGCCTTGTAGAGCGAATGCGCCACGATGTGCAGCAATGCCAGCGGGAAGAGCGCAAGCCCGCATTGCAGCACCATGAATCCCATCTGGGCGCAGGTGGACCAGGCCAGCGCGGTCTTGACGGCGGGTTGGGTCAGGGCGACGGCGGCCCCGATCAGCGCGCTGAAACCGCCGACAAGGGCCAGGAAGGCCAGCACCCCGGGCGCCGCCAGCAGCACATCTGCAAAACGGATCAAGAGGAACCCGCCCGCATTCACGACACCCGCATGCAGCAGGGCGGACACGGGTGTCGGCGCCTCCATGACCTCTGTCAGCCAGCCGTGTGTCGGCAGCAACGCGGATTTCAGGATGGCCGCAGCGGCCAGGAACAGGGCCGCCAACCAGAGAGGCCCTGTGCCTTCACCAGCCCGGGCGGCGGCGTTGATCGTCGCAATGTCCGAAGTGCCGAAGCTGATCACGAGCAAGGCTGCGGCCGCGATCAGCGCGGCGCTGGAAACCAGGCCGCTGGTCGCCTTCTTGCGGGCGGCGCGCCGGGCGCGCGGGCGATCAGGATAGAACAGCAACAAGCGGTGCAGCGTGATCCCGATCGCAACCCAGCCGACGACCAGTTGCACGACGTTGCCCGCGCCAACCAGCAGCAGCACGCAGGCCACGGTCGCGGCCATCCAGCCCATGAAGGCGGGTTGCCGCGCCTCGCCGTCCAGTGCCACGCGCGAGAAGCGCAGGACGATCCATCCGACGAAGGCAACGGTCAGGGTCATCGCCACGCTGACGATGTCGACGCGCGCCGACAGACCTACACCTCCAAGACCAAGGAGCAGGGTCGTGCCCGGGCCCGACAGCGCAAGGCCAATGGCCGCCAGAACAGCAAGCCCCAGGCTTACCAGGGCGGCAATCTCGGGAAGGCTCAGGCGCCAATGCGCGCGGGCAGGCGGAAAAAGGGCCATCGCAAGCGCGGCGGCGGCCAGCGGAAGTGGCGAGAATAATAGCAGGTAGCTCATCGTGGACCTCCGAAACTGTGTCGGCGGTCGATCTAGACGGCTGGCGCTTTAATAAAAATTATATTGTTTGGATCATATCGTTCGATTAATCAGAACGCTATGCGCCTGAACTATCGTCATCTGCACTACTTTCAGGCCGTCGCGCGGGAAGGAAACCTGACCCATGCGGCGGCCCGGTTGAACCTGTCGCAATCCGCCCTGTCCACCCAGATCCGACAGCTGGAGGATCGGTTCGGGCACGCCCTTTTTGAACGCACCAGCCGCGCAATGATCCTGACAGAGGCGGGACGCATCGCCCTGGACCATGCCGAGCGCATCTTCGACGTCGGCGAAGACCTCGTCGCGACGATGACCGGGAACGGCCGGGTAAAGGCGCCCTTGCGCGTCGGGGCCCTGTCGACCCTGTCCCGCAATTTCCAGCTGCAGTTCCTGCGCCCGATCCTGTCCGAGACGGGCGCCGACCTGGTCCTGTCGTCCGGGAACAGCCAGGGGCTGTTGCGAGCGCTGGAGGATCTGGCGCTTGATGTCGTCTTGTTGACGGACCCGCCGCCGCGCGACACCTTTCCGGACCTCGTGGCACATCGCATCGACGAACAGCCCGTGGCGATTCACGGCACCGCGCGGCGGCTAGGTCACGGGACGCTGGCCGGGCTTCTGGCTGCGGAACCGGTGATCTTGCCGACCGAAAGTTCGATCCGGACGGGATTTGACAGCCTGGTTGCCCGGCTTGGCGTCACCCCCCGGATCGCGGCTGTCGTCGATGACATGGCGATGGTCCGGCTGCTGGCCCGCGACGACGTGGGACTGGCCATCACACCCGCCGTTGTCCTGGCTGACGAATTGGCGCAGGGCCTTCTGGTCAGCGCCCCGTTTGAACTCGACATCGTCGAGAGTTTTTACGCGGTCACGGCGCCGCGCACCTTTCCACATCCGCTTGTCGCACGGCTGATCGCGCCGGCCGATGGGGCCGAGAATGGCTCAGCGGGTTGAAGTCCCGTGTTTCAGGGGAGGGGGCGAACGCTTGGCCCCTTTGCCGGCGTAGGGTGCTTGCAACGTAGGGCCATGAAACGTCAGCCGTGCAGGGTCAGAAGGGAAATGCCCCCGACCACCACAAGGCTGAGGGCCCAGACCTTGTCCAGATTGAACCAGCTTCGCGACAGCGCCTTCAGGCCAAGCCAGCGATAGACCGCGAAAGCAAAGGCGCCGCCCGCAAGGGACATGGCAACCGTGTGCGACAGGGCAACCAGCACCGCCACGCCAGTATTGCCCGTCATCAGGTCCGCCGCCGCAGCGTGGCCGGTATCGGTTTCGACGCTGCGGCAGATCCCAAGGTAGATTGGCACCAGCATCAGCCCGGCGCCATGCGCCAACGCCGCAAGAAATGACCACAACGCCAGCCGCGACGGGGGCACGCGGGCCAGGAAACGCGGATGGCGCGGGCTGATCAGCAGGTAGATCCCCAGCCCAATCACCAGGAAGGCGGCGCCGATCTGGATGTCCCGTTGCCATTCGGCCAGGAAAAGCAGCGCGCCGAAGGGCAACAGGATCGCCACGATGGCCAACAAATGCCCCAGTGCCAAGGCGCCCAATGCCCGCCACAGGCTGCGCCGGCTGCGATCCATCAACGCGGCGGAAACAGCCAGAGGCCACCCCATCCCCGGATTGACCCCGTGGTATACTCCAGACGCCACAACGGCCCCCCAGAGGGCCGTTGTGGTGGTCAGTCCGTCCATTCTCAGGCGGAGGGATAGCAGAAGCTGTCGGTCGAACAGTCCCCGCCTTCGAGGCGGATCTGGTGACTGCGATAGCCGTCAGGGAAATCCACGTAGAAATCCTCGGCCAGGGTCAGGCCGCCGTTTTCGCCCACATGCGCCATGACCATCTGTCCGCCCTTCGCACCCGGATAGAACTGGTCGTCCCAGGTGGAATAGAGCGAGTTGGTCCAGTAGACGCGCTTGCCGTCGCGGCTGATCTCGACCATCTGCGGCCCGTAGGCAAAGGGTTTGCCGTTGGGATGCGCCGTGCCGCGCGCGATGCCCCCGATCTCGACCTTGCCGGCCAGCGTCGGGTTCATCGGGTCCGAGACATCGTACTGGTGCATCTCGCCCAGGCCCCAGCAAGCGACATAAAGGTACTTGTCGTCCAGGCTCAGGTCGATATCCGTCACCAGGGGCGGCACCGCCTCGAAGCCTTGCAGCAGCGGGGGCAGATTTTCCGCCTTTTCCGGGCGCGGGTCGATGGTGAGGGTCTTTTTCGCCTCGAAGGTGCCGTCGTCCTTTTGCCACCAGGTGAAGATCGATCCTTGCAGGTTTGTCGTGTCCACCACGACGCCGCAGAACCCGTAGTCCTTGGCCGGGTCATGGGCGGGCCGGATCTCCAGCGCCATCTGGTGGTTTTCGCCCAGGTCGATGGTCTGCACGTTCTTGCGCTGCCGCAGGTTCCAGAAATGGATCTGGTGGCCATACTTGTTCGATAGAAGGTCCTCTGCCACCAGCCCGTTTTCGAACTGCGGCGGCAGGCCCCATTCGCTGCTGACCATGTAGTCGCGTGGCAGGTTCCACCAGAAATCGTAGTGCTTTTCCTGCTTGCCCCGGTCCATTTCGTAGCGGCCCAGGATCTCGAAGGTTTCACAATCCATGATGAAGATGCCCGGAGGGCCGTCGGTGCCGTCCGCGCCACCGCCTCCCAGGGTGCTGACATAGATGCCTTCGGGGCCGCAGTGGATGGTATGGGGCCGCGAATAGCCGGTCTTGGCCAGAACCTCTTCGGGTTCGATGATCTTTTGAATCTTGGCCTTCAACGGCTCTTTCACGTCGATGACGTAGATGCGCGACGACCGGATGCCCGGGATGATCAGGTAGCGTCGTTCGAGGAACGCGTGGCCCGAGAGCGGCGAAAGGGACGAGGAACAGGCGTTCCAGCCGAAATGGTGAAATTCGTCGCCCTTGTTCGGCATGATCAGCTTGTGGACGATCTCGCCATAGGTCTTGGACTTCGGGTCTACGTCCACCACCGCCAGGCCATCGGGCTGGCTGCCGTCGGGCGACAGCATCAGGGTGAAGGCCAGCGTCTCGGCCGGCGCCTCCATCGCCAGCCTGGGGGTCGCGTGGAATGTCGGGTCCGGTCTCAGGTTCATGGTCTCTCCTCCCATTGAATTTCTGATCGTTATGCGCGTCCTCTGAATGCAGGCTTCCACTCTGCCATAAATTGCAGAGTCGCCGAAGGAATTTGCCGGGGGCGGTTGTCCGGCCCCGGCGGGAACTTGCCTTGTGCAGGGCGCCATCCGGCGCCCAGCCACCTCATGCCGCTGCCAGCGCCTTTTTCGGGTCGAAGAAGGGGCGTTCCACCACGGTTGCAACACAGGGGCCGGAGGGCAGGACGACTTCGACCTGCATCCCGAGGTGGGCATGTTCGGTGGCGACCATCGCCAGCGCGATATTCCGCTCCAGCCGAGGTGAGTAGACTGCCGAAGTGACCTTACCGATGTCCGCTCCGGCCTTGTTGATCTGCCAGAAGGTGGTGTTCGGTCCCCGCAGCGGGTCGGCGTCGATGACCAGCCCGACCTGCAGTCGCTTGACGCCCTCGTCGCGGATGCGTTTCAGCGCGGCCTTGCCGATGAAATCCGCCTCCATCTCGAGGTCGACAAGCCGGTTGAGGCCCAGCTCGAAGGGGTTGGTGTGGATGTCGGCATCGGCGTGATAGGACAGCATTCCGCCTTCGATCCGGCGGATCGAGGAGGTATGTCCGGGCTTCAGTCCGAATTCGAGACCGGCGGCCATGATCCGCTCCCACAGGGCATCGCCCTTGCTGCCGTCGCGCAGGTACAGCTCGTAGCCCAGTTCGCTGGACCAGCCGGTGCGCGAGACGATCAGCGGGATGCCGTCCAGGTCCATTTCGCGCAGCCAGTAGTATTTCAGGTCCATGATGCCGTCGCCGAAGAGGGCCCGCATGATCTCGCCCGACTTGGGGCCCTGCAATTGCAGGGGCGAGACATCGGGTTCGCAGATCTGCACATCCAGCCCCGAATGCACCGCGACACCCTGCGCCCACAGCAGGATGTCGCTGTCCGCCAGCGAGATCCAGAAGTGGTTCTCGGCCAGGCGCAGCAGGATCGGATCGTTCAGGATGCCGCCTTGTGCGTTGGTGATCAGGACGTATTTGCACTGGCCCACGGCCATCTTCGACAGGTCGCGCGGGGTCAGCATCTGGACGAATTTCGCGGCATCCGGGCCGGTGATTTCCACCTGCCGTTCCACGGCCACGTCACACAGGATCGCGTCATTCACGAGGTTCCAGAAGTTCTGTTCCGGATCGCCGAAGTCGCGCGGGATATACATGTGGTTGTAGACGGAGAAACCCTTTGCCCCCCAGCGCACCGTGGCGTCGAAATAGGGGGATTTGCGGATCTGCGTGCCAAAGCCGAACTCGTCTGCGTGCATTGCGTGCGCCCTTGTCTGCCTCCGGGCTGGCGGCCCGGAGCATGGTTGATGATGGCGCTTATTTAGGGGCGAAAGCCACCGGCCTGCAGACCAAAAGACGGGGCACCTCCGGTCTGTTCGGGCTTTATTTCCGGCCCGTGTCAGACCGTTCGGTCGCGTGGCTGCGGACGGGTCAGTGCGGCGACATTCGGGCGGCCGGCCTTGACCACGCGGGTCGCGATGTAGGTCATGTAGCGGTCGACGCCCAGTTCGGCGTCCTGCATGTCCTGCATCAGGTCCTGGAAGGCGGCCAGCGTCGTGCAGACAGTCTTCATCACGTAGTCCATGCCGCCGCCTGTCGCGATGCACTCGGTGACTTCGTCGTGGCGGGCGACCCAGGCCTCGAACCGTTCGAAATCGGTCTTGCGATGATGGGTGAGAGAGACTGTCACGATCACCTGCGTGACATCGCACAGCCGGTCGAGCGCGATGTCCGCATGGTAGCCACGGATGTATCCCGCGGCCTTGAGCCGGTCGAGCCGTGCCCAGCAGGGCGTGGGAGAGATGTTCACGATCTCCGACAGACGTGTCTTGCTCAGCTGCCCATGCTGCTGGACGGCGCTCAGGATGCGGATATCCGTGGCATCTAGGCTCAGCTTTTTCACCGATGAGGCACTCTCGCTTTGTCGCAACGGACCATGCGGTTGCGTCCGCATCGACCCTCACAACAGGATATAGCTTGTCCGACCGGCCGGGCCGCAACATTGCGACGCAAACTGTCCCGGTCGCGGCGCAGGCGCCCTGTGAGGTCGGACCCAGGGTTGGGAGTGTCGTGTGTGAGGACTGGAGGCTGTCAGCCAAGGTTCTGCAGGCCTGTGCCGCACCGAAAACGGCGAGCGTTTCCTTACAGTTTCAGGGTTTAGGTTCAGGATTCACAACCAGGAGATGACGCCTGCCGCGAGGGCGATGGCCATAAGGAAGAGCCTCGGGCACCGGTCATGGCGGGTTGCCACAGGCCTCCAGTCCGTGAGTTTGCCGAACATGATTTCGATGCGATTGCGCCGCTTGTATCGGCGCGTGTCACTTCACCGGTGTCTTGCGTTTCTTTCGGCCCGGGATACAGGCGCGTATCCCTTTGTCCTGCAACGCTTCTCTGAACCAGGCAGCGTCATATTCACGATCATCACGGTCTTCTCTTTGTCGTGTTCATCGCCAACCCGGCCAGCATCCGCGCGAAGATCGCTTTTTCGCTCACCGTCTGTAGAGCGTCTTATGCGGACCATAGGCGGCGTTTGTGCCGGCCTTGAACCGATGGCGGCCCGGCGCTCACCATCTGTCCAGCGCAAGCCTTTGCGATTGTTGAAGATAACTCCGCTCAATCCTCGCCCGTCATCGGCCCGGGTCTTGCCATGAGGCCTGCGAAAGAAAGCGGCCTTATGCGCGCTGACCTTGTCGAAGAACCTTCAGGCGGGGTGCGCCGACTTCGTCATGGAGCGGGGTATCGATGTCGATGCGCTCTTCACGCATGAGTTCCGGATCGACCAGGCCGAAGAGGCTTACCGCCTGTTCGATCAGCAGAAGATCGGCAAAGGCGTCTTCCTGGTCGATTGATCCGCAAATTCCTGACAGGTCCCGGAGGAAAACTCGGAATGATGGCCCCACTTCATAGCCTGAGCGCGCCGGTGCAGGCGTTTCTGTCGCGCCAGCCGACGCCGGGGCGATTGGGGTGGTCAATCCTTCAACCGGCACGACGCTGGGTGACCTTGCCTCGGGTGGCGCCGCGGATGTAGACGCTGTCGTAAATGCTGCACGCCGGGCTTTCGAAGGCGAATGGCGAGGATGGTCACCCTACCAGCGGCAAGCTCTGCTCATCCGGGCCTACGATCTTCTGGAGCGGCGCTTCGAAGAACTGGCCGAGATCGAGTCGGTCGACATGGGTGCCCCGATCTCCAAGACCCGCGCTACCAAGCAGGGCGCCTTGCGAATGATCCAGTTCTTCGCGGCCTTGGCCCTGAGTGTTCGGGGTGAGACGCTGGAGAACGGTCTGCCCGGAGACGTGACCACGATGACGTTGAAGGCACCCGCGGGGGTGATCGGCGGCATTATCCCTTGGAACGGCTCGCTCACCTCGGTCTGGTGGATCGTCGGCGCTGTCACTGCCACGGGGTGCACGACGGTGCTCAAGCCTGCAACCGAAGCCTCTCTCACCGTGCTTTACCTTGCAGAGAAACTGCTCGAGATCGGGCTGCCGCTGGGCGTGCACAGGACCATATCGATATCGTCGGGGCCCAAGCCGTGCGACGCAAGAGCAGCCAGAAAGGTATCGTGGTCCTGGTCATTCCATTCCGGCCGTTGGGGCAGGTGCTTGTGGGCGCCGACGCATGTATCGACGAGGATGTTTTGGGTCGGCGTTTCCACAAGGAAACCCTGAATGGGCATCCGAAGTGTCCAGGTGTCCGGGTCGATCCCGTCGCCCAGCTACTCAAGGAGCGGCTCCCACGCCTCTGGCCGTGTATCCCGAAAGAAGTAGTCCACATCGATCTGCCGGAACGACTCCAGCACGCGCCGAAGTCGATGGTTGCCGATATGGCGGAAGGGGCCGTCGGGAGCTGGACGCTTTGACATCGGCGCGCACATGAGCGGCGATCAGTCGAATTTCAGGGCGTTCGCAATCGCGGCCTTCGTCATGAAGGTCACGTCCGCCCCGGCGGTTGCATGGCGCGCACCCATTGCGATCATCTCCTTGGCCAGCTCAGGGTGATGACCCATGCCGCCGACACCGAAATAGATATTGTTGACCTTGCAGGCGTCAGTCACTCTTTGGAAGCCTGCCTGGACGTCCGGCTGATCGAGCTGGCCGGGCAGACCCAGAGTGTTCGACAGGTCATTGGCACCGACGAGCAGCATGTCGAGGTCATCCACTGCCGCGATCTCCTCCACCGCATCGAGGGCCCTTGGGCCTTCGATCATGGAGATGACCATCGCCGCGGCGTTGACGGCCTTCATTGCGTCGACGGGCGGGGCAGGGCGAAACATGAGCTGGGGCAGGCAGGGCATGATCGAGCGCCGGCCGAGCGGTGGGTACTTTGCCGCTGCAACTGCGCTGCGGGCATCTTCCGCCGTCTCGGTTTCCGGAACGATCCCCCCTTGGGCACCGCAATCCATTGCCTGAGTAATGGCAAAGCTGTCGAGAGTTCCGATCCTCACCAAGGGCGTGATGCCGCCAAGGTTTCAGGCGATGCAGAGCTGGGTGACGGTCTTGGCGATTGCCACGATCTCGACACCGCGCACCAGCCGCGAGATCATGCCGACAGCCAGTTTGCCCGAGACCGGACGGGCGGCATCGGAGGGGCGGATTGACGGTCGTGTTTCGTGTCACCGACCGCCCCGGCGCGATGAGTTTCCGCGCACCTGGCGTTCGACATCGTCAAGGACCGATCTCAGATCGACATCGGACCGATCTTTCCCGGCCCCGAAAAGGGTGGCATCGACCGGGCGCAATACCCTCTCCAAGGTAGTAGGCTCCGTCTCTAGCAGGCGTTGCGCGCGTGTCCGGAAGAGAGCAGTTTCCCCCTTTGCCGCATGGCGCCTCAGCTTGTGCAGATCCGATCGCAGTCGCCACCGGCTGCGCCAGCGCCCAAACATTCCCGAAGCCCCGGCGCGCCCCCGCAACGTCGGGACCAGGACCACAAGAAAAGCTATCACAGCGATCGCAAGATGTGGTTGACCGATGCCCAGGTCCTTGCGCCATCCAGAGGCGGCGTTGGCGGAAAAACTTGCATAGCCGATGGGGGTGGCGGGGAGTGTGACCGTACGTGCTTGCCTGAGCGCCGTATCGAAATAGGGGATCGTGACCTCTGGCAGAACACCGGGTTCGCCGGTGATGGGCCGCAGGCTCCAGGTCCAGACCAGTGTGGTGACCGGGCCTGCCTCGGTCACCTGAAAGTCGCGTTCCGCCGGGGGCGAGAAGGTGATCAGCCAAGGTTCGCGCAGTGGCGGCTGGTGCGGCATCATTTCCGGCGTGGCGCCCAGGGCGCGCAGCACCACGCGGCGTTTCACGCTTTGACCGTCTGGGAGCCGGGCCGCATCCGCGTCCCAGCTGTCCGACAGTTCCAGCGCCCGAACGGGCAGCCAGTCATCGCCCGCCCCGGCGGGTTTCTCGGCCACGTCGATCCGAACCGGCGCTGTCCGGACAAGCACGGTGTCGCGATGCCCCTGCTTGTCGATAAGCTGCAACTCATGCGCGATGGGCAACACTTCGAGCGCGCCCGCCCGCCGGGGGTAGAGCGCGATGCGACGCTCGAACACCTTGGCGACGAGGCCGTCAATGCGCTGATCCGTCCAGCTGTCCTGGCCCAGACGGGTCCAGTCGAAATCGGTCATCGGCCGCAGCTTCAACTCTTCGTTGGTGATGTTCCTGCGATAGACGCCGCGGATCGTGGCCAGGATCATCTCGCCTTGGACGGGGGCCGTCTCACGCGGATCGAGCACCAGTTCCAGACGCAGCGTGTCCTCCTGCGCGGACAGGGGGCAGGCAAGGAACAGCAGTAGGGCCAGCCATCTCACCATCGGTCGGCCTCCTCGCGGTGGGCCTCACCTGCAGCGCGGCGACGGTCCATTTCGGCAGCAAGGCGTCCCTTCAGGTATTCACCCGGCGCATCGGCCAGCGTGTCGAGCCAGCTGTCGTCGGCTGCCGCCGTCCGGTCGCCGGTCACCGGGCGCTTGAGGCTGGCGCGCGCGGGATCGCGCTCTGCGGCCTGGATGGGCTGCGAGGGATCATCCGGGTCAAAGGCCGCGGTCTCTATCCCTGCCTCCGAAAGGATGGTTTCGATCCGACCGTGGCCCCTGGCCTCGCCGATGACGGGGTCGACGAGGTCCAGGACGACGCGACGGTTATGCTGTGCGTCGGCGTCGTAGCGGTCGGCAAACAGGACTGCATCGAAATAGGCGACGGACAGGGCGAAATCGCCTGTCGCGGCCAGCGTGAGACCGCGATTGTAGGTGGCACTGCGGCCAATGGTGGCAAAGGCACTGTCGGCGGCCGCGTAGCGGCCCGCATCATAGAGCGCGGCGGCGCGCGCGGCGGGATCCTGGATGAGTGGCACGGCAAGCTGAGGAAACCCGGCCCGCCAGATCAGCTTGGCCCAGGCCTCCGGTCCGGCGGCAGCCGCGCAGGCCAGGGCGACCCCAAGGATGAACAGCGTGAAACGGCTCATGTCCTGCGTCTCCTCCTAAAGAGGGGCGCCAACGGAAATAGCGCCAGCAGGACGAACCAGCGCCCCTGATCCGCATAGTGCAGGTTTCGCAACGCGCGATCCGTAGCCGCCGTGCCTTGACGACGGGCCAGCAGGGCTTCCAGCCGCCGGGTGTCCGTCGCGTCAACGGTGATGCCAGCTCCGGCCACGGTCAACGCCTCCAGCCCGTCCCTCCGTGCCGGGGGCATGCCATAAGGGGGCGCCACGGGCGCGACAAAGACCGCCGAAACACGCATCCCGTCCGCCGCCATCTGCCGCGCGAGATCACGGGCCTCCGGGCCGGTGCCGCCGCCATCCGAGACCAGGACAACGTCCGGATGGGCCGCCCCGGCATCTGTCAGAACTTGCCGCGCCATTGCCAGTGCACGGTCGGGCCGGCTGCCTGCCACGGGCATGGTTTGGGCATCGGCAACGGCAACAACCGTTTTCAGCGCGGCGGCGTCCTCGGTCGGCACGCTGACAAGAAAACTCTCGCCCGAATAGACGCCCAACGCGATCGGGCGCGTGCCCTGGGTGTCGATCAGGCGGGACACGGCTGCCTGCGCATCGTCGAACCCGCCTCCGCGGGTCACCGATTGCGACAGGTCGAGAAGGATGGTCACCGCGTCCAGGTTGCGCAGGCGCGGCACGTCGGGATCCGGCGTGGCCGGGCCGGCCAGCCCTGCCGCGACAAGAGCCGCCGACAGCGCGAGGCACCAGGGCGCCGGGTCACGCCGTGTTTCGGTCACATGGCCCAACCTGCGCATCGCGGACAGGAGCGCGGGGTCGGTCACGGTTTGCCATCGCCCGAGGCCATGAGACCGCCAGGCGATCACCGCACCGGCAATCAGGGCAGCTGGAACGGCGAACAGCCAGAGCGGACGCAGCCATAGGATGTCCAGCGCACTGCTCATGCCGTCTCGCGCGCCTGAAGGACAAGCGACACACCGAGAAGAGCGAAGCCAGCGGCGGCGCACCAGGGCCAGAATTCGTGCCAGCTACGGATCGGTGGCGCATCCGCAAGGCTGGGTTCCAGGCGGTCGATGGCCTCGGTCACAGCCAGCAGGTCTGCGGTGGTGCGCACGCGGAAGGCCTGCCCTTTTGCGGCTTCGGCGATCCTGCGCAGCGTTTCGCTGTCCACCGCGTCGCGCGCGCGGGGGGCGGTTTCGAGATCCGCCGGGCCAAGGGCGATTGTATAGATACCGATGCCGAGCCGGGACGCGGTTGCCGCGGCGGCAACTGGATCGACGACTCCGGTGGTGTCCTGGCCATCGGACAGCAGGACGATGACCCGGCTTTCCGCATCACGCGACCGTAGCCGCCGGATCGCAAGGCCCAGCCCGTCGGCAATGGCCGTGGCCTTGCCTGAGACACCGATCTGCGCGGTCTCTACCTGATGTGCGACGGCAGACACATCATGTGTGAGCGCGGCGGCCACATAGGCCCGGTCGCCAAAGACGACGAGACCCACGCGATCACCGGCCCGGCCCCGGATGAAGCGGGCACCGACCTCCTGAACCGCCGCGAGGCGTGACACCCTTTGGCCGTCCAGGTCGAAATCCTCCTTTTGCATGGACCCCGACAGGTCCAGCACCAGGACGATGTCGCGGCCCGACGCCGGTATCACGCCCAGGGTGCGCTCTGCCCTTGGCCCGGACAGGGCCAGAACCAGGGCAATCCAGGCCAGGAACAGGATGGTGCCCCGTGCATGGCGCCGTGCCGGGGCGGCATCCACGGGGTGAAAGGCTGCCGCG
This sequence comes from Mameliella sp. AT18, assembly GCF_028807275.1. Classification (NCBI taxonomy): domain Bacteria; kingdom Pseudomonadati; phylum Pseudomonadota; class Alphaproteobacteria; order Rhodobacterales; family Roseobacteraceae; genus Antarctobacter; species Mameliella sp. AT18. The sequence goes on along the minus strand of NZ_JARAMO010000309.1, from coordinate 20,657 downwards.
ATGGCCGGCGGCAGGGACAGTGCGCCATGCTGCCGCGCCTGTCCTGGCAACAGGCGCAACAGGAGCAAGGGCAGGGGTAGCAGGACTAGGACCCAGGGCGCGGCAAGGTTCATCGTCGCGGCCTCCGCCTTGCGGCCGCGATGACCACGGCCTCGAGCGCGGCGGGGTCGACAGGGGCGCGCGGATTGTAAAGCGCTTCCTGCATTTCCTTGGGGAGCGCCCCGCCATTGGCCCGCAACAGCGCGGCCAGGCCGGCGATGCGGACCTCGGTTTCACAGGATGCCAGTCGGGCGATCGCGGCGCGGGCAGTGTCCCGGGGGCTGAGGCGCCGCGCGGTCAGGCCGCGCAGCAGCGCCGACAATAGCAACCCGGCAAGCAATCCCAAGGCCACGGCCGCCAACGCATCCTGCCAGCCAAAGCGGGCAAAGCTTTCCGGGATACGGATCCCGGCCAGGCGCGGAACAAGCTCTTCGGGGGTCATGCCATCCCGGCCTCGACCGGATCGGCGGCCCGCAGGATACGGGCCGGAATGCCGTGACGTGCAAGCAGGGCGGGCGAGGCCGAACGGCCAAACTGTCCACGGGATATGCGTGAGCCGATCCGCGCCGCAAAGCGGCCCCGGGGAGGCGCGATCTCGACTGCATCCTGCACCAGCAGGACGTCAAGCGGGCATTTCCGCGTCAGGGCCGCCGTTGCCGGCCCGAAATCGGCGCCGGGATCGTCCAGCCCGGTGGCGAGCAGAACGACCGTACCTGGCGCGACCCGGGCGGCGACGCCGTCGAGCATGACCGCAAGGCTGTCATGGGCCTTGCCGGGGGTCTCCAGCGCGGCGGCGTGCGCCCGGGCAAAAGCCCCGCTGATGCGCAACATCGCGGCCTCGCGCGGGCGCGGTGGCAGCATTTCGAACGTGCGGTCGCGCAGGATCGCGGCGCCGACCCGTGCCCCGGACAGGCAGGCACGCCAGCCGTCAAGCGCCAGGGCTTCGGCAGCCGCAACTGAACGGAACCGCCCCCGCGTGCCCCAGAGCATCGGTGCCCGGAAATCGACCACCAACAGCAGGCTGCGTTCCACCTCTTCATGCCGGCTGCGCACCTGTGGCCTCCCGCTGCGGGCGCTGGCCGCCGGGTCGATGCGGCGCAGGTCGTCGCCGTCCTGAAAGGGCCGGAGATCGAAGAGATCCCCGCCATCGCCGCGGCGCGGACCGGACAGGCCGCCGCTCAGCCCCTGCGACAGACCACCTGCGGTGCCGTTCTCGGCGAGAGACGCGAGCGCGATCAGTCGATCAAGAGAAACCTCCGCGCCGGATGCATCGGGCAGCATCACAGCGGCGCCACCGCGGCAAGGATCTCGGCAAAGATCGTCCGCGACGTCTCGCCCGCGGCCTGCGCGCGCCATGTCGGTGCCATCCGGTGACAGAGCACATCCGGGGCCAGGGCCATCACATCCTCTGGCACGGCATAGTCACGCCCGTGCAGCCAGGCCCGCGCCCGTGCCGCCGAGGCCAGTGCAAGCGTGCCGCGCGGGCTGACCGCGTGGCGGATGCGGTCGGTCACGTCGATGGCCTCGGTTTGTCGCCGCGTCGCCATGACCAGCGCGACCATGTAGTTGCGCAGCGCCGGCGACAGATGCACCTGAAGGACCTCCTCCTTCATCGCGCCAAGCGCGTCGTGATCGAGCGTGGCGGCCTGCGGCCCGACATGGGCGCGCCGTTCTGCCTCGACGAGATCGAGGATCGCCAGCTCGTCCGCCTCACCCGGCAAGTCGAGCATCACATGCATCAGGAAACGGTCAAGCTGGGCCTCGGGGAGGGGGAAGGTGCCTTCCTGTTCCAGCGGGTTCTGGGTGGCGACCACCATGAAGGGGTCCGGCAGGCTGCGGGTTTCGCCACCGGCGGTGACCTGCGTCTCGCCCATCGCCTCAAGCAGCGCAGACTGCACCTTGGGCGGTGCCCGGTTTATCTCGTCCACAAGGACGAGGTTGTGAAAGACCGGGCCGGGCAGAAAGGCCATTTGGCCGCTGTCTTGCCGGTAAACCTGTGTCCCGGTTACATCCGATGGCATCAGGTCGGGTGTGCACTGGATACGGGCGAAACTGCCTTCGACGCCATCGGCCAGCCGACGGACAGAGCGGGTCTTGGCCAGACCGGGGGCGCCTTCGATCAGAACATGTCCCCCGGTCAGCAGGGCAATCATCAACCGTTCGACCAGTGCTGCATGCCCGACCAGCCCGGCCTCCATCTGCGCCGCCAGCGCCTTGGCCGGAGCGGCTGCAACCGCTGCGATATCCTCCATTCGGACCTCCCTATCCGCCGGTGCCATAGGATCACGGACCGCCCCGTCCTTGAACCCCTCCGTAGGTGTGCCTTTTGCCGGGCCGGGGGCTAAGGGGAGGGCCGGGTCGGCCTCCACGATCCGACGGGCCTCTCGGGCCTCAACGAAAAACGGGCGGCGCAGAGCGCCGCCCGCCTTTGGGCCGTCGCAGGGATCAGGGCAGGAACGTCAGTCCCAGGCCAAGCACCACGCCGGTGACCACGAGGACGATCAGGCAGTATCCCATGATGTCCTTGGCGGAGAGGCCCGCGATGGCCAGCGCCGGCAGCGCCCAGAACGGCTGGATCAGGTTGGTCCAGGTATCGCCCCAGGCCACAGCCATTGCCGTGCGGGCCGGCGAGACCCCAAGCGCCGCGCTTGCCTCCAGCATGATCGGGGCCTGTACCGCCCATTGGCCCCCGCCCGAGGGCACGAACATGTTGACGATGCCAGCTGACAAGAAGGTGAAGAAGGGGAGGGTCTCGGCGCTCGAGATCGAGACAAAGGCTTCGGACAGGGTGACCGCCAGCCCGGAGCCGACCATCATCCCCATGATGCCCGCATAGAACGGGAACTGGACGATGATACCGCTGGCGCCGTTCACCGCCTTCTTGACCGAGGCCAGGAACTGCGACGGACGGCCATGCAGCAGGATCCCGGCGAAGATGAGGGTAAAGTTGACGATGTTCAGGTTGAGCCCGCCGTCGGTGCCGAAGACGTAGTAGCCGACATAGAGTATTCCCAGCAGGCCCGAGATCAGCGACAGGATCATGCTGTTTTCAAGCCTTGTCGATGGCGTGTCAGCCACCTCTTCACTGTTCGGTTCTTCATCGATGAGTTTGGCAGGATCGACGGTCACCGCATCCCCGGCCGCCGGCGTGATCAGCCAGTTGACCAGCGGGATCACGATCAGCAGCGCCAGAAGAATGCCCAGGTTCATGACCGAGAAGATGGTCTCGCTGGTGGGGATGATGCCGATCATCTCGGCGGTGAAATGGCCTTCGGTCGCGATGACCAGCGGGATCGAGCCCGAAAGCCCCCCGTGCCAGACCATGAAACCGCTATAGGCGCTGGCGATCGCAAGGCGATAGTCGAGGTTGGGCAGGCAGCGTGCCAGTTCGCGGGCAAAGAGCGCCCCGATCACAAGCCCGAACCCCCAGTTGACCCAGGCCGCGATCAGCGAGACCACCGTGACCAGCACGATCCCCTGGCCCGGGCTGCGGGCCAGTTTGGCCAGTGCCTGGAGGAGGCGTTTAAAGACCGGCGTGCTGGCAACGACGAAGCCGGACACCAGGATGAGCACCATCTGCATGGAAAAGCTCAAGAGGTTCCAGAACCCGTCGCCCCAGAATTCGGCCATCGCAACCGGGCCGTGGCCCTCGACGAGCATACCGGCCCCGAAGACGACCAGCGTCAGGACAAGGACGAGCACGAAAGCATCCGGGAGGTAACGTTCGACCATGTTGACGGATGCGCGTGTGATGCCTTTGATCATTTTGGATCTCCTTTCCGGCGGTCACTTGCGGGGACGGATCGGCATCCGATCCGCGAAACCCAGTTCGGATTCCAGAAGCTGCGCGGCAGACAGAAGGTCGAAGTCGCCCTTCGGCTTGCCGATCAGCTGGAGGCCCACCGGCAGCCCCTCGCGCGTTGTCCCGCAAGGCACCGAGATGGCCGGGCAGCCGGTCAGGGTGATGACGAAGGTCAGGAACATCCAGTCGATGTAGGTCGTCAGCTCCTGGTCCCCGATGTGGGTCGGGAAGCGCTGTTCGACCGGGTAGGGCGGCACGGCGACCGTCGGGCAGGCCAGGATGTCATGGGTTTCGAAGAAGGTCGCGACATTGTGGAAGATGGCGGCGCGGGCGCGCTCGGCCCGCAGCACCTCATCGGCGGTGACGTTCTGGCCCTTCTCAATGTTCCAGATGATCTCCGGCGCGACGCGGTCGCGGTCGGTCTCGAGCAGGTCACCCCGGACGCTGGCCACGAGGATCGCGCGCAGGGTCTGGAACGCCTCCAGTCCGCCCGAGAAATCAGGGCATTCTTCCGTGACCGTGGCGCCATGGCCCGCAAAGCTCTGGACGCCCTTGCGGCAGATCTCGGCCACGTCCGGATCGACCAGCGACAGGTTCAGATCGGGTGTGTAGGCGACCCGCTTGGGGGCCTTGGGCGCCTTGACCGCCTCGACAAAGGGCACCGCGGGCGCCGGGACGGACAGGGGATCGTGGCCGTGGCCATGCGCCAGCGAATCCAGCATCAGCGCCACGTCGGCGACGTTCCGCGCCATCGGACCTTCGACCCAGAGCGGATCGAAGGCCGGCAGGCCGGCACCGCGCGGCACCCGGCCGACGCTGGGGCGCAGGCCGACGATTCCGCAATAGCTGGCCGGGATGCGCAGGCTGCCGCCCAGGTCATTGCCGGTGGCCAGCCATGCCTCTCCGGCCGCCAGCGCGGCTGCGGACCCGCCGGACGAGCCGCCGACCGTCATCCGCAGGTCCCAGGGGTTGCGGGTGGCGCCGAAGACGGGGTTGAAGGTATTGGCCCCGGCGATTTCGGGCACGTTCGATTTCGCCATCGGAATGCCGCCGCTCTCTTCGAGCGTCTGCACCGTGTAATCCGACTGCTCCACGCGGTTCTCGGCAAAGATCGGCGATCCATAGGTGGTCACCTGTCCGGCAACGTCGTTGTAGTCCTTGACGACCACCGGAAGTCCGGCCAGCCATCCGGGCCTGTCGGCCCCGTTGTGATGTTGCGAGGGGAACGCCTTGGCCGCGGCGCGGGCTTCTTCGAAGAAACGGATCGGCAGTGCGTTCACATCCGGTTCGATCTCTTCGATCCGCGCAATGGCCGCGTAGAGAAAGTCGAGCGGCGTGGCCTCTCCCGATTTCAGCAGTCCAACGGCCTCTGTCGCCGTCATGGCGATGAATTCATCCGTGGATTCCGGTTTCGATGTCACTCCTGGTCCTCCCATGGGTTTTGTTTCTGTCAATGTGGCCAATTCGGCGCCCTCCTCATGAGTCCGTGGCGGTTTCCGAGGGCGCATAGAGATCGGCGAAGCGCTTGCGCAGGTCGTTCTTTTGCACCTTGCCCATGACATTGCGGGGCAGCTCGTTGACCACGATCATCTGCTTGGGTTGCTTGTAGCGGGCCAGCGTGCCCGACAGCGCGGCCAGCAACCGCTCCTTGTCGAGCGAAGCCCCGGGCTGCGGGACGACAACCGCGGTGACCCCCTCCCCGAAATCCGGGTGCGGCACGCCGATCACGGCGGATTCCGCCACCTCCGGCAGCGCGTTGATCAGTGTTTCGATTTCCTTGGGGTAGACGTTGTAGCCGCCGGTGATCACCAGGTCTTTGTCCCGGCCGACGATGTGCAGATAGCCGTCGGCATCGATCCGGCCCAGGTCTCCGGTGATGAAATAGCCATCGTCACGAAACTCTGCCGCGGTCTTTTCCGGCATCCGCCAATAGCCCTGAAAGACGTTGGGCCCTGCGACCTCAATCGCGCCGGTCTGGCCCCGGGGCAGCGTGTTGCCGCTTTCCCGGTCGGTGATCCGAACCTGAACCTGCGGCAGGGGAAAGCCAACCGCACCTACGCGCCGTTCGCCCTCATAGGGGTTGGAGGCGATCATGCAGGTTTCCGTCATGCCGTACCGCTCGAGGATGGTGTGGCCCGTGCGTTCGGCAAAGCGGGCGTGGACCTCTTCCGGCAGCGGCGCCGATCCGGACACGAATAAACGCATCGAGGCGGTTGTCAGCGGGTCCAGCCGCGGCGATTTCAGGAGCCGCGTGTAGAAGGTCGGCACACCCATCAGGACCGTGGCATCCGCCATCTCGTCGATGATCTCGTCGGCGTCGAAACGGGTCAGGAAGAGCATCGTTGCCCCGGACGTCAGGGCCATGTTGCAGGCCACGAACAGCCCGTGGGTGTGAAAGATCGGCAAGGCATGGATCAGCTTGTCGTCCTGCGTGAAATGCCAGATATCGTTCAGGGCTTTCGCGTTGGAGGCCAGGTTGCCGTGCGTCAGCACCGCGCCTTTCGAACGCCCGGTCGTCCCCGATGTATAGAGGATCACCGCCGGGTCATCCGCCTTGCACGGCACGGCGCTGTCATGCTGGGCGGCCCCGGCGGCGCGGTCCATCAGCGTGCCGTCGCCCGCCGCGCCAAGGCTCTCGACTGCCAATGTCTCCGAGGCGCGCGCTGCGTGGGTTTGCAACGTCGCCGGGGTGCAGACGAAAAGCCGCGGTTCGGCATCGCCCAGGAAATAGTCGATCTCGGCCCCGGTATAGGCGGTGTTGAGCGGAAGAAAGACGGCCCCCACCCGAAGACAGGCCAGGTAGAGCAGCACCGCCTCGGCGGATTTATCCACCTGGACCGCCACCCGGTCACCCGGGCGCACGCCAGACTCTTCGAGCAAAGAGGCGAACCTCAGGACGCGATCCCATGCTTCGGAGAACGTCATGGACGACTGGCCGGGGCGTTCGAACAGGATCTTGCTCCCTTTGTCGCGGCATTGGGTTTCAAACAAGTCGTGGATCGTGCACGTCATCTGAGCTGTCTCGCTTTGTCTTCGGTTTCAGGGAGAGATCAGGCGCTTGGAGCGGTGCCCGCCTTCACGGCGCGGCGCATATCCGGTCCGCAGGCTATGGTCCCGTCGTTGGCAAAGGCCTCGTGCCGCGCCTCGATCTGGTCGAGTTCATAGAGGTAATTGATCATCACGCCGTGCGCGCGCTTCAGCGCCCCCTCGGCGAGATCGGCCGGCCAGTTGACGCGATGGGCCGAGGCGCCATTGCCCAGGTGAAACCGCGCGACGGGATCGGCGGGTGCGCCAGAGGGCGTCTTTGCCTGGGTAAAATACCGGGCCGCCCATGCCTCGATACGTGGTGCCAGGCGTTCGCATTCCTCGCTGTCGGTCTGCCACAGTCCGGTGGCCAGATCGGCGGCAAGCGCCTGCGCCTCGGCCTCGTCCACGCTGGACAGCCAGCGAGCGAACCCCGGCGCCGGTGACAGCGTCGCGAAATTGCGGATAGGCGGCAATTCCGTGGACAGATCGCTGACGACCTGCTTGATCAGGAAGTTCCCGAAAGAGACGCCCTTCAAACCGGGCTGGCAGTTGCTGATCGAGTAGAAGACGGCGGTGTCCGGCGCCTCATCGCCCGGCTGCGTCCGTTCCGATAGCAGCGGTGCGATCCGGTCGGGGATACCCTGGCACAGCGCCACTTCGACAAAGATCAGCGGTTCGTCCCCGGTGGCCGGATGGAAAAAGGCGTAGCAGCGCCGGTCGGTCGGGTCGAGACGACGCCGCAGGTCATCCCAGTCCCGGATCTCGTGCACCGCCTCGTAGCTGACGATCTTTTCCAGGATCGCGGCGGGCGAGTTCCAGTCGATCCGGCGCATCACGAGGAACCCGCGATTGAACCAGGACGCGAACAGATGGCTGAAATCGGTGTCCAATGGCGCAAGTCCCGGTTCCTCGCGCATCAGACGCAGCAGGTCCTGGCGCATCCGCACCAGTTGCAGCGTGGCGCCGGGCGCCTGGTTGAGCGCGCGCAGCAAGGCCTGTCGCCGTGGTTCGACGGCCTTGAACAGCTGTTCAAGGTCTTCTTCGGACTGTGTTGACTCCCATGCCGCATAGGCGGCCCTGATGGCAGCCGGGTCGGCACTGTAATCGTCGAGAAGAGATTGAAAGAACCGCAACTTGGCCGGGTCGTCAAGCTCGGCGAAGGCGGCCAGGGCCTGGGCGGCGACGACGACCTGCGATGCCTCGCCGCCGAGGCGCATCAAGGCGCTGCATCCCTCGGCAAGCCTGTCTTCGGCGGATAGGGCCGAAGATTTCGACACGGCCCCTGGGCGCATGCGCGACCCGATGCTTTGCAGCAGGTCGTTCAGAAAGGCGATGTTCGCGTTGGGCATCAACTCTCCTCCGGGTTGGTTGCCCTAGTTATACATTTCTGCCGATCTGTTGTATATAACGGAATGAGGATTGGATGTTTCGAAAGCAAGCTTATATGTTTTCAGAGCAATTCTTGGGGGAGGCTTCACCAATGGCGCGCGTGTCAAACACGGTACGGATCCGCGAGGCGCTGGAAAACGCGATCGTCAATGGCCGATTCGCCCCCGGCGCGCGGCTTGACCCGGCGAAACTGGCCGAGGAGTTCGAATGCTCGCGAACCCCGATCCGTGATGCCCTGCAACAGCTTGAAGCCTCGGGGCTTGTCCGCGTCCATTCCAAGCAGGGCACTTTCGTATCGGAATGGAACGTCGAGGAGCTGGCCGAACGGTTCGAGGCTATGGCCGAAATCGAAGCCATCTGCGCCCGTCTGGCCGCCCGCCGGATCACCCGCGAGGAGTTGGCCGAGCTCGAAGCGCGGCACGAGGTTTGCCGACAGCTGGCCGAGGAGGAACGGATCGACGACTACTACGCCGAGAATTCGGCCTTTCACGCCTGCATTTACCACGCGACGCACAATGGCTTCATCGCCAAGGAGGCCATGCGCCTTCATGCGATGCTGCAACCCTATCGCCGCATCCAGTTGCGGGTGCGCAACCGGGTAAAGCGTTCGTTCGAAGAACATGAAGCCGTGGTCACGGCCATTCGCAACGGCGATGACGCGGCAGCGGCAAAGGCCATGCGGGATCACGTTCTGGTCCAGGGGGACCGATTCCACGACATGCTTGCGGCGCTTCGGTCGGACGCGCCACACGGCCCCGTCTGATCGACAAAACGCGTCATTGTCCCCCCTGGGGTAAACTTGTTCTCTTGCTCGTGATGCATCATCCTGCTCAGGCGCTGCGGCGGTGAACATGAGGCGGTTCAGTGTGGCCTTGAGATTGCCTGTAGGTTCGCACTTGCAGTAGGGGGCTTGCGCTCTGACCGGAAATACATTTGCATACTAATGAAAAGTGCTGATGATGAGCGTGGGTCGATTGTCTGGACCAGGAAGGGCATCTTCGATGTCGATCTGCGCTTTGTTCCGGAGTTTCCGCCTGCAGGTGGCGCCGAAACCGATTGAATGTTTGATGCTGGCATCGGTATAGCCGGGAAAGTGAGAAGAGCCCAATGGACGATATGAAACACGATCCGAGCAACGACAGCTCGGGGGATGCCATTGAGGCCTACGTTCTGGATGAGCAGATCGGCTATGCCTTGCGAAAGGCAAACCAGCGGCACATGACCATTTTTGGCGAAAAGATGCTGGATGGGCTGACGCCTACGCAGTTCTCAGCCCTGTTTCGCCTGGTCGAGAGCCCTGGCCCACAGTCCCAGAATGCGCTTGGGCGGAGTGTCGCGATGGATGCGGCGACGATCAAGGGGGTCGTCAACCGGTTGGAGGCCCGCGGTCTCGTCATGAGCCGAAAAGACGAGGTCGACCGCCGCAGATACGTGATCGAGGCGACGGCGAAGGGCAGGGAGTTGATCAAGGCAGCGATGCCCGTGATGGCGGAGATCACTGAGGCAACGATGGCGCCGCTAACCGTTGCCGAGCGGCGCACGATCCTGCGATTGCTGGCAAAGCTGAGTTGATTGGCGCGTTGTGCGTGCAGCCCGGGGTGCCAGGTTGCGGAAAGGTCAGGGGCGATGAGCGACCACACCACAAAGCCTGCCGGTGATGTTTCCGCGATGATCGAAGCCTACGATCCGCGTAACCATCCGGCGCAGTTGGTGCGCCGTGTCCACCAGCGCGGGGCGCAGCTTTTTACCCAGAATGTGCGACACCCGAACCTTTCGGTGACGCAGTTCGTGGCGCTGGTCACGCTGTTGAAGGCGGGTTCGGTCACTCAAAGCATGCTTGGGCGGCTGACCTCGATGGATCCGTCCACCACGACAGTGGTGGTCCGCAAGCTTGAGCGCGAAAGGCTGATCGAGAAGAGGCGCAGTCTCGAGGATCAGCGTTCGTCGGTTATCGAGTTGACCGAGGCCGGACGCCAATGCGCGATCAATCATATCCCGGTCAGCGTGGAAGCGGGTGAGAAACTGCTCGAACCGCTCACCGTGATCGAGCAGCAACTTTTTATGGAGCTGCTGCGGAAAGTGCTCGCGGCCGAAGACTGACGTCTCGCTGCCTGCTTCGCTGAATTTGTGCGTACTCGTTGTAAAGTTCAGACTGTGGGCGCCCAGATTCATCTGGTCCTTGGAAATTATTCGAGCGGAATCAAGGGGGAATCTGAGATTCTCGGCTGATACAAAAGAATCTGTTGCGCAATTGATCTGAGTCATTTTACTTTGAGTACGTAGCAAATTGGCCCCTGCGGGAGAGCCTGTTTATGAACGCAAGCTCGGGAGTGATAGGATGACGACTCTGGTTCGGAATGCATGGTACGTGGCCGCATGGTCGCGCGAGGTCGACGATGAACTGCGGCGCTTCACCATTCTTGGCGATCACATCCTTCTCTATCGCCGCAAGGACGGCACCGTTGCCGCGCTGGAGGATCGGTGCCCGCACAGGCTGTTGCCGCTGTCGAAGGGCAAGCGCATCGGTGATGCGGTGCAATGTGGCTACCACGGGTTGACCTTCGGTTCTGACGGCAAGTGCACCCGGGTTCCGGGCCAGGACAAGATCCCGCCCTCGGCCTATGTCGAAAGCTACCCGATCGAAGAGCGACACGGGATCGTCTGGATCTGGATGGGGGAGCGGCACCGCGCCGATCCGGATGCGATTTTCGATCTGCCGCAATTCACCGACCCGGGCTGGCATGCCCATCACGGTGACGCGCTGCACTTGGAATCCAACTATCTCAACGTGGCCGAAAACCTGGTGGACCCGGCGCATGTGAGCTTTGTCCACCCGACGACGCTGGGCAATTCGGCATCCGAGAACGTGCCGGTGCATGTCTCGACCGAAGGCGAGACCATCACCGCCTGGCGGTGGATCCGCGATGCGGAGCCGATTGGTTTCTTCAAGGCATTCGGTGGCTTTGAGGGGAACGTCGACCGCTGGCACTACTACCACCTGCATCTGCCGTCGATCGCGGTGATCGACTTCGGCTCGGCGGACGCGGCCGACCAGATTGCCGAGGACGACCGGGATAGCGGGAACCGCGTTCTTGCGCTGCACTTCATGACACCGGTCGACGAGGGATACACAATCGACCGCTGGATGCACCTCCGGAACACCGCGGTCGATACCGAGGAAGCATCGGACAAGATTGATGCAATGTTCCGCATCGCCTTTGCCGAGGACAAGGCGATCCTGGAGGCGGTGCATGCCGAAGAGCAGCGCCCGATGAAACGTCGACCGATCCGTATCGCCATCGACCGGGGGCCGATGGTCTACCGCAAGCGCATCAACGATTTGCTGGAAACCGAGCGGACGCTCGACGCCTCGGCCGAGACCAACGCGTCCTTCGTCTACCATGACTGATGCTGTGCTGACCGGGGGATCTGACATGCTTGATACGGGACAGACCGCGCCGTTGACGCTAGAGGTGACAGAGCGTGTGCGGGAAAGCCGAAACGTCGTTTCTTTCCGGTTCAAGGTTGTGGAGGGCGAAGCGTCGCCCTTCACCGCGGGCCAGTACCTTCCGATCCGCCTTGGCCTGCCGGAGCGGCCCATATCGACCTATACGATATCCTCCGACCCGCGCGACCGCAGCGGCTACAGGATCAGCGTCAAGCTGGAGCCGGAGGGGAAGGGGGGCTCACGCTACCTGCACGAGGTGGGTGAGGTCGGTGCGCAATTCCGGGCCGAACAGCCGCGGGGCAAGTTCGTTCTAGCGGAGGATGAGCGTCCGGTCCTGTTGCTGACCGGTGGGATAGGGGTGACGCCGGCGCTGGCGATGCTGGCCGAGCTGGCCCGTCAACCGGATCGGCCGACATGGTTTGTGCATGCCTGCCAGAATGCAGAAGAACACTCCTTCGCAGCCGAGGTGAGGGCGCTGGCAGAGGCCGCGCCGAACGTGACGACGCATGTCGCCTATGCCGAAGGGAGCGATGGGGATATTGCCGAACGGCGTTGCCAGTCTATCGGACTTCTCGACCGCGAGACGCTGCGCACGCTGTTGCCGCAGGACGCCTACCGCGTTTATCTCTGTGGGCCGGACGGGTTCATGAGGGCGATGCGGGCGGTGCTGGTCAGCCTGGGCGTGCCGGACTGCGAAATTCACCAGGAGTCTTTTGGCGGAGCCGTTGCCGAAGCGTCGCGCCAGCAGCCCCCTGAGAGACCCGCGGCGACGTCTGACGGGGCTGGTCCTGTGGTCAGATTTGCACGGTCGGACCTCGAATTCACCTGGGATGGATCCAGCGAAACCCTCCTTGAATTCGCCGAGGCGCAGGGGCTGGAGCCGAACTTCGAATGTCGTGACGGCATCTGCGGCACCTGTGCTTGCCGGAAGCTTGCCGGCGATATTTCTTATGCCGAAGAGCCGCTCGATTCGCCCGAAGAGGGGCATGTCCTCCTGTGTTGCTCGGTCCCGAAAGGGAACGTGACCCTCGACATGTGACATTTTCCGCACATTTTTTCCGCAAAATATGCCTAAAAAATGTGCAATAATGGAGGTCGGACGTGGTGTACACGGGAAAACATACGGCTGGGAAATTTGTTTCTATACAAATGAATTTTTCCACGCTTTTATGTGACGGGACGATGATGCGCGCCGCCTGCCGGCCGCAAGAAAATAAGGAAATTCTGCCCTGGTAAGAAGGGCAATCGAGAATGTCGCGGGCTGCAAGGCGCGGGCCGTGAACAGGTGGGCTGCGCCTGCCGAAATCAACAGGGAAAAGACGAAAGGAACGCCATGAAACGCCGTCAACTCTTCGCCACGGTCACGGGTCTGATGACGCTTGCCAGCCTCCCGATGACGTCCGCGCTTGCGCAGGATGCCTACCCCAGCGAACCGATCCACATCACGGTCGTCTGGCCCGCTGGTGGCGGGCATGACCTGGTTGGCCGCTTGATCGGCCATGAGCTGTCCGAGATCATGGATACCGCGGTTGTGGTCGACAACGTGACCGGCGCCGGCGGATCGACCGGCATCCGCCATATCGTCGAGGCCGACCCCGACGGCTACACCATCGGCGTGATGGGGCTGCACGCAGTGTCGCAATCCTTCATGAACCCCGCAGCGCCCAAGCTCGACGGTCTGGACCCGATTGCCTACATCAGCGACGAACCTGGCGCGATTGAGGTGAGCGTCGACATGGGGATCGACACGCTTGACGACTACGTCGCCGCGATGAAGTCCGACCCGATGTCGCTGATGAATGGCAACGACCCGCAGGGCGGCAACTCCTTCATCTTCGCAAGCGTCATCCCGGACGCGCTGGGCGTGAACATGATGAAGCTCCCCTATCCCGGACATGCCCCCACCGTGACCGCATTGCTGACCGGCGAGGTCCAAACCGCGACGTTGCCGATCCCGCCGATCCTCGAGCACGCCAAGGCCGGAAAGGTGAAGGTACTCGGGGTCGCTTCGGACCAGCGCCATCCGCAACTGCCGGACGTTCCCACGTTCAAGGAGCAGGGCTATGATGTCGTGGTGAATGATTTCGTCATGTTGGTGGCGCCGGTCGGTATTCCGCAGGATGTCCGGGCCAAGCTGGAAGAGGGATTGCTCCAGGCCATCAACAGTGCCGGCTTTACCTCTGCCGCAGCGGACAACGGCATGGTTCTGCGCCCGGGCGGAGCCGACCTGGCGGCGGAAGAGCTCGCGAAACAGGTCGAGCTTGTCTACCCGATCCTGGAGGACGCCGGCCTTGTCGCCGAGGAACTGAAGCGGAAGTGACGCCCGCGAACGGGGCGCAGTCGTCGCCCCGTTTCCAAAATCACGAAACAGGAGCCAGCCATGACCCCGCCCATCGAAGAATCCGCCCGCAAGACCTTTGCAGCCGGTCTTTTCTTTCTCCTCTTGGCGAGTGCGGGTTGGCTTCTGCTCCGTCACAGCATCACGCTGTTTTCGGGAAACCAGATGCCGGGTGACCCCGGCCCCTTTTTCCTGTCCCAGTTGTGCCTGACAATTCTCGCAGGCGCCGGCCTTCTTCTGCTGGTGATCGGTGTCTGGAGCTGGGCGCGTGAGGCGCGTCAACACAGGTACACGGGGGCCATAGTAAACACGGTGCGGGAGTGGTCGCTCTCGGCTGGCTTCGTGCTGACTTTGCTGGTGATGCCGGCAGCGATGCGCCTGCTGGGAACGCCTGCCGCGGTGGCGCTCTTTTCCATTGGCTGGATCTACATACTGCTCGTCTCGATCAGCGGCCACTCATGGCGAAACCTGATCGAAGCGGCAGCCTTCGGCATGGCCACCGCCGCATTCATCCATTTTTTCTTCGTGCGTCTGCTGACGCTTCCGCTGCCCGTCTGAGAGAGGACCGAACCGATGTTGCTTGAGTCGTTCTTCACTGTTCTCGCCGATTTCGCCACGAGTCCTGCCATGTTGGGCCTCGTCGGGCTTGGTGCAATCCTCGGGCTGGTTCTGGGGGCAATACCGGGGATTTCATCGACGATGGCCCTGGCGATCCTCATGCCCGTGACCTTCACGATGGAACCCGGTGTGGCGATCCTCTTCCTGATCTCGGTCTTCATGTCGAGCGTCTATGGCGGTTCGATATCGGCCATCCTGATGAAACTGCCTGGCACACCGGCGTCGATCTTTACCCAGATCGACGGCTATCCGATGGCACAGAGCGGCCGGGCCGGCCATGCCCTGAACTATGCGTTGGTGGCGTCTACCGTGGGTGGCATGGTCGGGCTGGCCTTGCTTGTCGTGCTGGCGCCCGTGCTGGCGGATTTCGCGACGAATTTCCGCAGCCCCGAGTTTGCCGCAGTGGCGCTGTTCGGCATCGTCATGTTGTCCTTTGCGTCAAACGGCTCGACACTGGTGGCCAGCGTGGTCGGCTTTGTCGGCGTCCTGCTGGGGATGGTGGGTTTCGATGCGCTCACGGATGCGCAGCGGATGACGATGAACCAGCCCATGCTGCAATCGGGTCTGAATCTGATCCCTGTCATCATCGGCCTGTTCGGGTTGGGGGAGATCCTGCAGAACCTTGTGCGTTTCGGTGACTCGCCGACGACGCGACCGGCCATTGGCAAGGTGATGCTGCCGCTTTCCGAATTGACCCGGCGCTGGAAGGTCATGCTGCGAGGCTCGGTGATCGGCACGTTCATCGGGGCGATCCCCGCGGCGGGATCCGCTGTGGCGGTTTCCATCGCCTATGCCCAGGAGCGGCGGTTGTCGAAAGAGCCCGAGAAATTCGGCAGCGGCCATCCTGACGGCCTTGTTGCGCCCGAGGCTGCCAACTCGGCCTCCGTCGGCGGCTCGCTCATTCCGTTGATCGCGCTGGGGGTTCCTGGGGACACGATCACCGCCGTGCTGATGGGCGCGTTGATGGTGCATGGCCTGACGCCCGGGCCCTTGCTCTTTGCCAACGACCCGACATTCGTGTCCTGGATCTATGTCTCGGTGCTACTGGCACTGGTGGCGACGCTGGTGCTGGGTCTCGGCATGATCCGTGCTGCCGTGCTGGTGACGCGCATTCCTCCGCAACTGATGTATGTCTTCATCGCGGTGTTCTGCGTTATCGGTGCCTTTGCAATCCGCAACGACATGAACGACGTCTACGTGATGATTGCCTTCGGTGTGGTCGGCTTCGTTTTCTCGCGCATCGGCTTGCCGGTGACGCCTCTGGCCTTCGGGCTGATCCTTGGCCCGATACTCGAGGAGAACCTGCGGCGCAGCCTGATGATTAGCCAGGGGTCATGGAAGATCTTCATCGACCGGCCGATCTCGGCAACTTTGCTGGCAATCTGCGTCCTACTGGTGGCCCTGCCGTTGATCACCGCGTTGCTGCATCGCCTGTACGGACCGCTTGCCTGTAAGAGGGGCGGGAAGGTTCCCAGTAATTATCCTGGTGAATAAATTATCTTGAGGATTTGGCACTGCGCCGGTTAGTAGGGGGGACTCTGAAAACCGGATGGCACCATGACCTCTTCAAAAACACGTCGCAAGCCGGGGCGCCCGAAAGAAGGGCCGGAACTCCGCGAGGTGATCCTGGACAAGGCTGAGTTGCTTTTTGCCGATCATGGGTTCAACGGGGCCAAGGTGCGGGACATCGCGACAGAAGCCGGGGTCAACCAGGCTCTCGTTCGCTACTACTTTGGCTCCAAGCAGGATCTGTTCGACGCGGTGGTCCGCCGGCGTGGCAGTGTAATTTCAGGCGCTCGGCATGTGCTGCTGGACGAGCTGTTGTCGCGCGACGTGGCACCTACCGTTGCGGAATTGGTGCGGTGCTATTTAAGGCCCCAATGGGAAATGAAAAATTCGGGCTCTAACGGAGCGGCATTCGTCCGTCTTCAGGCTCGGTTGCATGCCGAACAGGAAGAACATGCCTTTCGTCTGCGACGCGAAGTCTATGATGCCTCTGTCAAACGCTACATCCAGGCGCTTTCGGAGGTACTGCCAGAGATCCCGAAAGAGGTCATCTCGACCCGTATGGCCTTTGCTGTGGGCACCTACATGTTCATGCTGAACGATCTCGGTCGCATTAACGATCTGACCGACGGGCAGGTCGGCGACCTCGGCGGTGCCGCGCTCCTGGATCAACTTGAAACCTTCATTTCTGCAGGGCTTGCGGCACCGCTGAACACATAGGTGCCCAAGTTTCCAAATACGTTTGTATGCAAATGATTTTGGTTGAAATTATACCAATGACTAATTATCCCGAGAGGGACGTTGATTTCAGAGGTGAGAATCATGACCCCGATCCGTGTTGGCCAGATCGTGCCGAGTTCGAACGTGACGATGGAGACCGAGATCCCCGCGCTCTTGCGTGCCCGAGAGGCGGTCTTTCCGGAGCGTTTCACGTTTCATTCCTCGCGGATGCGGATGAAGCACGTGACCAAGGAAGAACTCGCTGCGATGGATGCGGACAGCGACCGTTGTGCGCTCGAACTCTCGGACGCGAAGGTGGACGTGATGGGCTATGCCTGCCTCGTTGCCATCATGTCGATGGGGCATGGCTATCACTGCACATCGCAGGAACGGCTGCGCGGGGTGACACGGGACAATGACGCGGAGACCCCGGTCGTCACCTCTGCCGGTGCCCTGGTCGAGGGGATCAAGGCGATCGGTGCGCAGAAGGTCGCCGTGGTCGCGCCCTACATGAAGCCGCTGACCGAGATGGTGGTGGAGTACATCCGAAACGAAGGGATCGAGGTGGTGACCTGGCGCGCGCTGGAGATCCAGGACAACCTCGCCGTTGCGGCACATGACCCGATGAACCTGCCCGGGATCGTCGCGGATATGGACACTTCCGGCGTCGATGCGGTGGTGCTCTCGGCCTGTGTCCAGATGCCGTCGTTGCCCGCGGTTTCAACCGTTGAGGCGCAGGTCGGCAAACCGGTGCTGACAGCAGCCATCGCCACAACCTGGCAGATGCTCAAGGCGCTCGACCTGGAAACCCGCGTTCCGGGCGGCGGCACGCTGCTCTCCGGCGCCTACTGAGGAGGCTGACATGAGCTTTGGATACAACATCCATGCCAACGGCATCCGCCAGCACCTGATCCGCTGGGACGGGCCGGAAGGCGCACCGCAACTGTTGTTGATCCCGGGCATCACCTCGCCCGCGATCACCTGGGGTTTCGTGGCCGAACGCCTGGCGCAACGCTTCGAGGTGCATGTGCTGGACGTGCGGGGGCGCGGCCTGTCGGAAACCGGCGACCTGGACTACACGCTGGACGCCCTGGCCGATGACGCCATCGCGGTGGCACGGACCCTTCGGCAGCCGACCACGCTTGGTCATTCGATGGGCGCCCGCATTGCCATCCGCGCCAATGCCCGCGATCCCGAACCCTTTGCCGGGCATATCCTGGTCGATCCGCCGATGTCCGGGCCGGGCCGCCGAGCCTATCCTTCGAAATGGCCTTGGTACAGTGACAGCATCCAGATGGCGGCCAGAGGGTGCTCTGTCGAAGAGATGTGCGCCTTCTGTCCCACATGGAGCGACGAGCAAGTCGCCCTGCGCGCGGAATGGCTGCACACCTGCCACTGGGGAGCGATCCGCATTGCCTTCGACGGGTTCCACACCGACGACATCCATCAGGACCTGCCAAAAATCGACAAGCCCGCGCGGCTGGTCATCGCGGGTGGCGCCACCGTGGTCGACGAAGCCGACCAAACAGAGGTCGCGCAGCTGAACCCGAAGATCGAACAGCGCATCGTACCGGACGCCGGCCACATGATCCCTTGGGACAACCTCGAGGGGTTCCTGGAGGCAGTCATGGATTTCGACGTTCAATAAACCGAGTATAGGGAGGATCCGTCATGGATCATGCAAGCTTTACCGACATCTGCCTGCACCAGTTGAAGATGTCCGGGGTGAAAAAGGATGAGCGTCTGATCGTTCTGACCCAGGGCAATGAACGCCTGGACTATGCCGATGCCTTCATGGCCGCGGGCCGGATCCTGGGCGCCAACATGTATCACATGCGCCTGCCGGCGCCGCCCGTCGTCGGGGCCTGGGCTGTGGGGCAGACCGGCCTCGCGGCGATGCCCGAGGCGGTCGAGGCGCTGAAGAACTGCGATATGCTGATCGACTGCGTGTTCATGCTGTTCAGCCCGGAACAGTTCGCCATCCAGGACGCCGGCACCCGGATCCTGACCGCCGTGGAACCACCAGAGCTGCTGGCCCGGATGCTGCCCAGCCAGGAGCTGCGCGAGAAGGTCGAGATCGGTGCCGAATACCTGGCAAAGGCCAAGGTTATGCGCATCACCTCACCGCATGGCACCGATGTCACCTACAAGCTGAACACCTATCCAACCGTGGCCGAATACGCCTGCACCGATGAGCCCGGCCGCTGGGACCATTGGCCTTCGGGCTTTGTCTTCACCGGCGGCGACGACGACGGCGTGGACGGTCAGATCGTGGTGGCGCCGGGGGATGTGCTGCTGCCGCAGAACATGTACGTGCGGGACCCGATCACCTACACGATCGAGAAGGGCTGGATCACCGATATCCGCGGCGGGCTGGATGCGGACCTGGTCAAATCCTACATGGATGGCTTCAACGATCCGCGCGGCATGGGGATGAGCCATGTCGGATGGGGCATGAACCGCGACGCGCACTGGCATGGCATGACCCCGGGCGCCTTCCCGGGTGGCATGGGCATGGAGCCTCGCAGCTTCTACGGCAATGTGATGTTCTCGACCGGCCCCAACAACGAGCTGGGTGGCCCCAACGACACGGCCTGTCATCTCGACATCCCGATGCGCGGGTGCTCGCTGTTCCTCGATGACGAACCGATCGTGATCGACGGCGATCTCGTCGTGAAGGAAATGCAGATCGCGCGCCGCTGAGCGCCCCCCCCCTTACAGCCAGCGCCGTCTCCGTCCGGGCCCGTGGCCCGGCGGGGCAGGCGCGTTCCTCCGGAGTTACACGAGATGTCCCAGCAACAGGTCTATGCCGACGCCGGTTTCGGCCAGAAGGTGCCGCGCGGCATCCGCCCGGCTATCGTGGTGGTGGATTTTTCTTACGGGTTCACTGACACGCAATATCCGACGGCCGCCGATATGAGCGCCGAGATCGCGGCGACCCGCCGATTGACCGAGACTGCGCGGGCCGCCGGTTTCCCGGTGATCTATACCACAATCGCGTACCAGCCTTGGGAGGTCGCGACCCTACCTTGGCTGCGCAAGGCCACAGGCATGGCCGCGTTGACTGTTGGCTCGCGCCTGGTCGAGATCGACGCCACCACGGGCATCCGCGCGGAAGACCCGGTGATCGTCAAGCATGGCGCCTCGGCCTTTCACGGAACCAACCTGGCCGGGTTGCTGGTCGGCGCCCGTGTCGACACGGTGATCGTGACCGGGGCCACGACCTCTGGCTGCGTCAGGGCGACGGTGGTCGACGCCGTGCAGTCCGGCTTCAATGTGCTGGTTCCCCGGGATTGCTGCGCTGACCGGGCAACTGCCCCACACGAAGCGAACCTATACGACATGGAGCAAAAATACGCGGACGTCACGGACGCGGACGACATCTTTTCCTGGATGACATCCCTCGCTACCTGAAAGAAACGGTCACCACGAAAATAAGGGGCGCGGTCTGCGCCCCTTTTTTCTTTGTCCGGTATCGGGTCGCCCCGGCGCACAAAGAAGGGCGGCCCCGGTGTCGGGGCCGCCCTGTGGATTTGAAAGGATTACCCGAGAGTGGCTGTCATCGGGTCATAGGCATAGACCCAGGCCGGATCTTCCGGCTCTTTCAGCCAGGTGTTTGCATTCGAGATCGTCTGGACCTTGGTCGCCCGGTCGCGCCGCGTGTTCTCGTAGATGTCGAAGGCGTTGGCATAGTCGCCGATGCCGGTTTCCGTCAGGCAGCGCGTCAGCACGGCGGCATCTTCGATCGCCATGCAGGCGCCCTGGGCCAT
>NZ_JARAMO010000308.1:0-7958 GCF_028807275.1 Mameliella sp. AT18 | reverse complement strand
TTCTGGACGAGGCGACCAGCGCGCTGGACGCCCAGTCCGAGGCGGTGGTGCAGGCGGCCCTGGAACGCCTGTCCCAGGGCCGGACGACGCTGGTGATCGCGCACCGCCTGTCGACCGTGCGGAATGCCGACCGGATCGTCGTCATGGACGCCGGTAAGGTCGTCGAGACCGGCACCCATGATGAGTTGATCGTCCGGGGCGGGGCCTATGCCGATCTATACCGTTTGCAGTTCGACGAAGCCGAGTGATCCTGGCTGTCTTGACCGAGGGATCCGGCGCTCAGCGCCGGTAGCGGCGGGCCAGGGCGGACACGTCCGCCCCTGCGAAATAGCGCGCCAGCGTGTCAAGGTTGCGCGCCCCGCGCCGCAGCCAGCCCTGGCGGCGGTACTTGTCCGCCGAGGTCACGGCGGTCGCCGGCAGGCCGCGCAGGCGGGTTTTCAGACGCCGTGCCAACGCCACGTCCTCCATCAGGGCCAGGTCCGGATAGCCGCCGACATCCTCCAGCACCTCGCGGTGAATCAGCAACCCCTGGTCGCCGTAGGGCAGGCGAAACAGCCGCGACCGCAGGTTGGCCCAGCCGGCTACCCAGAACGGCATCACCCCCCGAGCATCAAAGCGCAACCGGAAGTGCCAGGCGCCTGGTTGGGTCAGGACAGGCAGAACCGCCTGCGTCCATCCCTCGGCTAGGTGGGTATCGGCATGAAGCACAAACAGCCAGTCACCCTCTGTCGCGGCGATTCCGCGCCTGACCTGCCCCCCGCGCGAGGGCGGGCCGGTCACGACCCGCGCACCCGCCTGCCCCGCGATCTGCAACGTCGCATCGCGCGAGCCGCCATCGCTGATGACCAGTTCGCGGATCAGCCCCGCCTGCAGCCCCTCTCCGAGGCTGCCCAGACAGGCCGGCAGGCCGCCCTCGGCGTCGAGGGTGGGGATCACAATGGAAATCGGTGCACGCATTGGCCTGTTCGCTTGTTGCCTAGGCGCCTATATGCGACCCAAAGGCAAAAGGAAAAGCGAATGGCAGACGAAAAGCGAAAGGTCCTGCGGGTACGCGGCGCCGAGGCACGCGACTTCCTTCAGGGCTTGGTGACAAATGACGTCTCCGGGCTGGACCGGGGGCTGGTCTATACCGCCCTGCTGACACCGCAGGGCAAGTACCTGGCCGATTTCTTCATGGTGCCCGAGGGCGAGAACGTGCTGCTGGACCTCGACGCGGAACTGGCGCCATCGGTGCTGCAACGGCTGACCATGTACAAGCTGCGCCGCCCGCTGGAGATAGAGGAAACCGACCTCTGCGTCAGCCGGGGCATCGGAGAGCCGCCGGAGGGCGCATTTGCCGATCCCCGTCACGGCTCTCTGGGGTGGCGCGGCTACGCCGGGCAGACGGGCGAGTCGGCGGACTGGGAGGCCCTGCGCGTGGCCGCCTGTGTCCCGGAAACCGGGGTCGAACTGACGCCAGATACCTTCATCCTCGAGGCCGGGTTCGAACGGCTGCACGGGGTCGATTTCCGCAAGGGCTGTTTCGTGGGCCAGGAAGTGACCGCGCGGATGAAACACAAGACCGAGCTGCGCAAGGGGCTGGTCACGGTCGAGGTCGAGGGCAACGCGCCCGTAGGCACCGAGATCATGGCCGGTGAAAAACCGGCGGGCACGCTCTACACCCAGGCCGAGGGGCGCGGCATCGCATACCTGCGGTTCGACCGGGCCAAGGAGGACATGCGGGCCGGGGATGCCGTGGTGCGCATGGTGTCATGACCTGGCAGGCCCGCATCGCCAAGGCGCTGGGGGCGCCCGTTTCCGACGCCCGCCCCTTGCAGGGCGGCGACCTCTCGCAGGTGTTCCGGGTCGATCTGGCGGATGGGCGCCGGGTGGCGGTCAAGCTGGGCGCGCTGGTGGGAGCAGAAGCGCGGATGCTGGCCGCCATGCAGGCCAGTGGCGCGGCAGTGCCCAAGGTGATCTGGTCCGGCGACGGTCTGCTGTGCCTTGAATGGCTGGACGAAACGCAGCCCTCGCCAGACGGGTGGCAAGCCCTGGGCGAAACGCTGGCCCGGCTCCACGCGGTCCGGGGGCCTCGCTATGGCTGGGACGCGGACCATGCCTTTGGCCGGGTGCGGATCGCGAATGCGCCTTGCGACAGCTGGCCGGATTTCTGGGCCGACCGTCGGCTGATGCCCTTCGTCCCCGATCTGCCCGCCCCGCTGGCGCGACGTATCGAGGCGCTGGCGCTGCGCCTGCCCGAACATCTGCCCGCATCCCCTGCCCCGGCGCTCTTGCATGGCGATCTATGGACCGGCAACGCGCTTTTCGCGGGCGATCAGGCCTACCTGATCGACCCCGCCTGCTATCACGGGCACGACGAGGTCGACCTTGCCATGCTGGAACTTTTCGGCCGGCCCGACGCGGGTTTCTGGGCCGGATACCACGCTTGCGACCCGGGACGCGAGGCACGCCGCCCCGTCTACCAGTTGTGGCCAGCACTGGTTCACCTGTCCCTGTTCGGCGCGGGCTATCGCGGCCTGGTCGAAGGCTTGCTGGATCGGCTTGGCGCCTGAAGAGGCTTTTCGAAGACCTGCACCACCAACCGCGCCCCGGCACCCTGCATCATCGCGGCACTGGCCTGGTTGAAGGCATGCACGCGCGTCATCCACGAGGAACAGCCCAGCACCGAGCTTTCAGCCTCGAACCGGGCAATCAGACGACGGGCCAACCCGCGATGCCGCCAGATCGGCGCAACGTAGATATGGTCCAAGACAGCCATCTTGCGGGCCTTTTCCAGTGCCGTCGCCGGCTGGTCGATCACCTGCCACAGCAGGTAGGCCCGCGCCACACCTTCGGTCCGATAGACCAGCGCGCGGGCGCCTTCGGCCATCCTCTCCGCCAGAAAGCCCTGCAGGTCCTCCTGCGGTCCCTCGGTGTGGAATCGCTCCGGCACATCGTCGGCGTGGTGGGCGTTGAGCGCAAACAGCATCTCCGCCAATGCGGGAATGTCGCGGTCAGTTGCGGTGTCGATCATGAAAAAGGCCTCCTGGCGTTGCGCCGGAGGCCCTTTCGTCAATGATTTTTCACCCCCGGCAATTACGGGGGTATGTGCGCGCGGGCCCCGAGGTCAGGCGCGCTCGGAATATTCCATCGTTTCGGTGTTCACGACGATGTCCTCATCCTGCGCCACGAATGGCGGCACCGTGATGCGCACGCCGTTGTCCAGCACGGCGGGCTTGAAACTGTTGGCCGCAGTCTGACCTTTGACCACCGGCTCTGTCTCGGCGATCTTGCAGACCACCTTTTGCGGCAGCGTCGCGTTCAGCGCCTCGGTGTCGTAGAATTCCACGACGATGGTCATGCCGTCCTGCAGGAAAGGGCGGCGTTCGCCGAGGATGTCCGCGGGCAGTTCGACCTGGTCGAATGTCTCGGTGTCCATGAAGGTCAGCATACCGTCGCTCTCGTAGAGGAACTGCATGTCCTTCTGTTCCAGGCGCACGCGTTCGACCTTGTCGGCGCTGCGGAAGCGTTCGTTCAGCTTGGACCCGTTGCGCAGGTTCTTCATCTCGACCTGAGCAAAGGCGCCGCCCTTGCCGGGCTTGACGTGGTCGACCTTGACCGCGACCCAGAGACCGTCGTTGTGTTCCAGCACGTTGCCGGGGCGGATTTCGTTACCGTTGATCTTGGGCATGGTCAGAACCGTGGCAAAAGGTTGATGATAAGTTGACGGTTCCTATATCTGGCCTGTTAGCGTCTGGCAAGGCAACGTATGTCGTGCTGCACACGCAGAAAGCCATGCACCAAGCGCATGGTAGCTATGCTAAATCGGGGTATCCGAATCGGAACGAATGGTCCATAACCCCCGTTACGCCAGAAAACACAAGAGCAATAATCAAAGGTCGAAACATGAAGGATTTCGTTGACAGCACCGCGTTCAACGCTGAGCAAGGCAACCGCGCCCGCAAGCTGTTCGCCGCCGTGGTGCTGGCTGCCCTGGACGATGCAATCGCCGACGACAAGAAGTACGGCAATGGCCCCGAACAGATCGCCCGCTGGGCGCGCTCGCGCGATGGTCGCGAAGTGCTGTCCTGCGCTGGGATCGACCCCAATGAGCGCGTGGTTTCGGGACTGATGGAATTCGTGGGCAAGGGGGTACGCACCTCGGTTGCCCTGTCGCGTGAAGAAAGCGAGCGCCGCCATGCGGCGCAGCAGGCCGAAGCCGCCTGATCCAAGACCATTCGAAGACCTATGAACTGACGCGCCCTTCAAAGGGCGCGTTTTTTCATGGCATCACGGATGACGTCGCGTGAACCTGCGAAAGCGTCAGCGGCCCTTGCGTCGGGCTCAGTCGAAGTCCTGGTTCATCATGACGCGGTGAATTTCGCGCCTCACCAGCTTGCGCACGTTGCGGGTGATCCGCTCTCCAAGTGCGCCCTGCAATTCCCGCCGAACGATATCCGCGACCATGCCTTGCAGTGCTTCTTCGCTCAATTCCGCCACGGCGGCGTGTTCCGGCGCCTCGGCCAGCGGACTGTCGGCGCGGGGCGCGTCGGTCTCACTCACAGGCGCTGCCGACGGTTCTTCCGGTTGATGATCTTCCCAGTCCAGCGTCTCTGCCGTTTCCGCATGGCGGACAAAGGCGGGTTTTGCATGCAGGGCCTCCGGTTCCGGCGTGTCGGACGCCGTCTCTGACGGATCAGCCGATACAGGCCCGTCATCGGGTTCCGGCTCCTGCGTTTCTCTCTCGATCGTTTCGCCAAGCTGTTCCGTGACGGTCTCCAGCGCGGCGGCAGCCACCAGCTCTTCGATCACATCATCGCTGTCCGGCGACTCTCCCTCGTCGGATCCGGGGGCGAAAATGCCATCCTCGATCGCGACGTCCTCATCGGACGGATCGTCACCGGATGCCGGTGTCCAGTCCTGCGACTGGCGCTGAAGCATCGCTTCCAGCGTGGCGATCTTGGTTTCAAGCGTATCCTCGACGACTTCCGCCTCTTCGCCGGCAAGGACCTCGTCCAGGTCCAGCGGTTCGCCGTCTTCCGTCCAGTCGGCGTAATCGGCGGCAAGGCCGGGTGCCCCCCCTGTCTCGACGGGGTCGTCGTGATCGAGAAGATCGGTCAGGCTGGACCGCAACGCGGCGATCTGTTCGGCCTCTGCCAAGTCTTCGGGCACCGGATCCTCTGGCAGATCGACCGGGCCTCCCGCGACATCATCGTCCGGCAGCGGGTCGTCGTCAGACGCAGGCGCGGTATCGACCGGCTCTGCAATGCGGGTCTCTGTCCAGTCGGCAACTTCCGGCAGGTCCCGGACGGCATCACCCTGCCCAAGGACAAGGGTCGCCACGGGCGCGGGCGGTTCATCCTGGGCTTCAGGCAGCTCCGTGACATCCGTCAGCATCATCGGCGCATCTGGCTGATGATCTTCTTCATCCTCCGGCACACGAAGCGCCGGCGACAAAACCAGCCGCTCTGCCGCCTGCGGCGGGGCGTCCCGGCGCGGGCGCCCTTCTTCGGACACCAAGCGGCGGATTGAGGACAGCACGTCCTCTATTTCGACGTTCGTTACGGAATTCGACATTGTTCCTGCCACTCTTGCCTCGGGCCAGAGTGTACCTGCAAAGCGGGATCGCGCACAACAGATGCGAAAAAAACTACTCTTTTCCCAGAGCCTTCAGGACACGGTCCAGCTCGGCCCCCTGTTTCGACCGATTGCGCGGCGCTTTCTTGACCAGGTTGTAATAAGCCGATGGATCGAACGAAGGCACATCCAGGTGCAGCGCCTCGGCGGTCAGCAGACCCAGAGACGACAGCACCTGGTACGAGGCGATGGCCTCGTCCACCTGTGCGCCGACTAGGCTGGCGCGGGCATCGAGCAATTCCTGTTCGGCGTCCAGCACGTCCAGCGTGGTTCGCGCGCCCAGCTTGGCCTCTTCCCGAACGCCCCGGAAGGCAACGGTTGCCGCACGCACCTGCTCCTCGAACGAGGTCCGGTTGGCACGGGCGACGCGCAGGTTGGCATAGGCCTGACCGACGTTCTGCTCGATTTCCGCCAGCACGACATGCAGCCGCCCCCGCTGTGCATCGCGGTTTGCCACGGCCTGGCGTTCCGAAGAATCAAGCGCACCGCCGGAATAGATCGGACCGCTGGCGCCCAGCGTGATCGACCCACCGCGCGAATAGGCAGAGTTGTCGAAATTTTCGGTCACCCCGTAGCTGCCTTCAAGGCTCACGGTCGGTTTCTTGGCGCCCTTGGCAATCAGGATGGCCAGTTCCGCCGCAGTGACCGCGTGCTGTTGGGAAATCAGTTCCGGATGCTGGTAAAGCGCCTGCTTCTTCGCCTCTGCCACACTGGCGGGCAGCTTTGGCAGGGAACGCGGGTTCACCAGGTTGCGCGGCTTGACCCCGACGGCTGCGAGGTATTCCTCACCCGCGACGATCAGATCACCCTGCGCGGCCGCCAGCGCGGCGCGCGCCTGGGCCAGGCGCGCCTCGGCCAGGGCGACATCGGTCCGCGTCACTTCCCCAACTTCGAACCGGTCGCGCGCGGCGCGCAATTCCTGCTGGATGACCCGCACGTTGTTTTCGCGCAGCGCCGTGGTTTCGGCAAAGCGGCGGATGTTCATGAAGGCAGCGGCAGCACGCAAGAGCACCTGCTGCTCGATCGCCACCAGTTGCGCGCGCGTGGCCAGCACCTGCTCCTTGGCCGCGTCGAGCCCCAGCTTGTTGCGGCCGCCGGCATAAAGCACGATCTCGGCGATCAGGTTGATGCTGGCGGTCTGGTTGACCCGCCCGCTTTCCACGAAGATCCCGAAGGTATTGGTGCCGCCGCTATAGCCGTATTCGCGACGGATGTTCCCGGTCCAGCGAAGCACCGGGCGCAGCTCGGCCAGCGCCTGCGCCACATCCTCGTCCGCGGCGCGCAGGGTGGCACGGTTCTGGTCCAACAATCCACTGTTCATGTAGGCCGCGGTCAGAGCCTCGGCGAGGGTTTCCGACCAGGAGGGTGCCGCCATTGCCGCGACAAGCGCGATGCCGGCAGCCCCCCGAATGCATGTTCTGCGAATCCTGCCCAGCACCGCTATCCCCACTGTCCCGACTACCCCGGCCTGTTTCATCCGCCCCGAACTAGAGAGCGAATTCGGCCTTTTTCTCAAAACCCTGAATGACCGGCGCCGTGCCGTTGAAAGCAAAGCGCCAGTTGATGTGACCGTCCAGCTTGTGCCCGATCTTCACCGTGCCCAAGGCGTTTTCCATGAAGATGACCGCGATGCGCCCACCATCCTTGAGTTGCGCCTCCAACCCTTCGGGCAGGACTTCGACACCGCCTTCGATCACGATGGCGTCGTAGGGCCCGTGTTCCGCCGCGCCTTCGGTCAGGGCGCCGGCCTGCAGCACGACGTTGTCCGCGTGATGTTCCGTCAGCAGCGCCTGCGCCTCGTCCACCAGGCTTTCATCCTCTTCGACCGCGACCACGGCCTCGGCGATATGGGCGATGACCGCAGAGGAATATCCATAGCCTGCACCGATATCCAGAACGAGGTCCGCGTTGGTCAGGTTCAGCGCATCCAGGATCTTGGCGAAAACCCGCGGATCCAGCAGGACGCGCCCTTCTCCGAGGTCCACATGCTCGCTGGCATAGGCGGCCTCGATGCGGTCACTGGGCACGAAGGCCTCACGCGGAACGCTCAGCATCGCGTCGATGATCGGAAATTCCGTGACGTCCGACGGGCGTACCTGTGTGTCGACCATCATCCGGCGGCGGGTGGCGAAGTCAGTCATGCACTAAACTCTTTCGTTCAGAAGCTTGATACAGGTTGTGCCACAACTGCCCTGAAGCGGCAATGACCCAAGCCACCAAACTTTGCGAATGTGACCGCATGACCCGCCGCACGATAGATCGAGATATCTGCTTGACGGCCACGCGCGTTCCGCCTAATCAGGCGGCCACTCTGGCGAGTTGGCGGAGTGGTGACGCAGCGG
>NZ_JARAMO010000307.1:0-32986 GCF_028807275.1 Mameliella sp. AT18 | reverse complement strand
TCAGCGCCTCGCGCACCAGCCGGAACTCGTAGTATTCAAGGTAGCGCAATCCGCCGTGGACCAGTTTGCCGGACCGGGACGAGGTGCCCTCGGCCAGGTCGTCCTTTTCGCAGAGCACGACGCTCAGGCCCCGGCCGGCGGCGTCGCGGGCAATGCCCGCGCCGTTGATGCCGCCGCCGATCACGAAGAGGTCGACCTTGGAAATATCTGTCATCTCTCAAGCTCCTTCAGCCGTACGCGCCGCGGCCAGCCCGTCCCATACGGGGGCAAGACCGTCGCGTGCCTGGCGATAGGTGGTGAACAGGGTGTCGTAGACGGGCACGAGGCCCGGATCGGGCGCCTCGGACCCGCCTAGCAGGGGCGTTGTCCATTGCGCGATACAGGCGTCCATGTCGGCATAGGCGCCGATCGCCACGGCGGCCATCATGGCGCAGCCCGCGGCACCGGCCTCTTCGCGCGAGGAGACGCGGACGGGAGTGTTCAACGAGGCGGCAAGGACGCGGCGCAGGGCGCCGGAACGCGCCGCGCCGCCGGTCAGCCGCAGTTCGCTGGGCATCTCGCCCATCGCGGCATAACAATCCCGCGCCGCCATCCCGAGGCCTTCGACCACGGCGCGGATCACGTCCGGGAACCTGTGTGCGGCGTTCAGTCCGATCAAGCTCGCCCGCGCATCGGCATTGACGAAGGGGCCGCGCTCTCCGGCCTCGGAGATATAGGGGTGATAGACCAGGGCGCCGGGGCGTGACCTGTCCATCCAGCCGTCGATCCGGCCGACAAGATCGGCATGAGACGGCGCTTCGCCGAATTCGCCGATCAACTCTTCGGCCAGGGCCAGGGCCCAGTCGATGTTCAGCGTCGCGGCCATGTTGGTCTGCACCTGGGTCACCATGTCCGGCACCGGAAGGCAGATCACATAGCCTGTGCCCTCGGCGTTCAGATGCACCTGGTCCGATGTCACGGCGCGCATGTGTACGCCGGTCGACCCGACCGTGGAGCAGGCCGCGCCTGCGTCGCCCGTGTGCACGCCTGCACCAAGAGCGGTCATGACCATGTCGACATACCCCAGCGAAACCGGCGTCCCCGCAAGCAACCCGGTGGCCTCTGCCGCCTCTGGTGTCAGTGGACAGGTTTCCTGCGCGCCGTCGATGATCTCCGGCAGGAGATGGCGGTGCGCCTGTAGCCCGAGAGCGGAAATCACGGTGTCGCTGTAGCACCGGTTGCGGAAGTTCCCGAAGGTAAAGCTCGCCTCCGAAGGGTCGGTCGCGCGCACGCCGGTCAGGTTCAGAAACAGCCAGTCCTTGCAGTGCAGGGCGACCTCGGCCCGGTCCAGAAGCTCCGGGCAGGTCGCGGCCATATGGGCAAGCTGGCTGCCCTGCTGGCAGGTGTTCAGCCCGGTTCCCGTTGCCTCGAACCGCGCGCGTTCGCCTGCGCCCGCAGACAGTCGCCGGACCGTGGGCGCCGCCCGCGCGTCAAGCCAGAGCCAGGCGTCGCTGACCGCCGCATTGCCCTTGCCTGCCAGCCAGGTGCCGTCACCCTGGCCCGTCAGGGCGAGCGCGGCGGTCCGCTGGGCGATCGCGGGCATCTTCTCTGCCAGTCCGCGCAGGGCTGTGGCGCAATCGGCCCATGTCTGCGGCAGGGACTGGGTGGCAGAGCCATCCGCACCCATCACGTACCTGTTGCGGACCGATGACGCGGCCAGCTGGCGTCCCGAAAGATCGAAGGCGACGGCCTTGATCACGGAGGTGCCCGCATCGACGCCGATGATCACGTCAGACGAATCGGGCATCACCGCTTCCCTTTTCCTTGTGGGTCACCTCGGCCTCCCCCTTGTGACGCTTGTATTTTCCTGCCCTCGGAACAGGTCCGCGCGACGCGTGTTCAGGGCGGTCTTTGGCCTGTCCGCACTGCGTCCGGTTGCATTTGGTGTAACACAAAGAATCTCGACGTAGTGATTTTTTTTGCAGACAACGTAATTTTTTTCACTTATGGTTGGCGCAAACGGTCGCAGTGGCACCACGGCGGCGAATCGTCGACCCATCCAGGGAATTGAGGGGTTCCGGGCACGGCGAAAGGGGAGGAATAAAGCAACTTCAGTTGGTTGCCATTCCCGCGACAGACAGGTTCCTGCCGATTGGCAGGAAGAAACGGAACAGCCTGGTCCGCCGGGCAGAATCGCAAGAGGGGGCACGCCCGACATGGCAACCACCGGCACAG
This sequence comes from Mameliella sp. AT18, assembly GCF_028807275.1. Lineage (NCBI taxonomy): Bacteria > Pseudomonadati > Pseudomonadota > Alphaproteobacteria > Rhodobacterales > Roseobacteraceae > Antarctobacter > Mameliella sp. AT18. Next base: position 30,772 of record NZ_JARAMO010000307.1, on the reverse strand, counting down.
TATCTGCCAGCGCCAGCAAGGCTACGCGCAGGAATGTAATCACCGCTATCGCGGGGGTTGTGTTGCTGGGCGCGATCGCGTTCGACACAAAGGTCGTGGCCATCGGCGGCGACGAGGACCTGCGGCAGCAGGCCTTTGACCCTGACCGCTTTGGTGTCGGCGAGTTCCCCCGCATCCGCGACTTCGTCACGGGCCGCGCCCCCGAGGCAGCGGACCTGGCCCGCGAACTGGCCGAGGACAAGTCGGCGGCAACCGCAGCTTACGGTACGATGGCGGGGGCCTTTCCGGTGATGGCGGTGAAATTCACCGGCACCGTGGGCGAGGGAAAGTCCGGTATCTTCAACATCGACGTGCCGGACATGCCGGAGGGAACGCGGATCCGTGTTCAGACCGGCCCGGCGATCAACGGGACCGAGTTGCGCGATATCGTCGGCGACATCGAGTTCGGCGCCTTCAAGAACCAGATCGAGTACCAGGACGCGGGCGCGGGCATCAACCGGGCGATGTCTGCCGACGTGCTGACCGATCTCGACCGCGACAACCTGCAGGGCAAGACCATCTCCGTGACCGGCGCCTTTACCATGATCAACCCGAAGAACTGGCTGGTCACGCCCGTCGCGCTCGAGGTGCAGTGATGAAGGTGCCCGTGCATGACGAAACGCCGACCGCCGCGCCGGACAAGGTCGAGGTGGTTCTGGCCGCGCGCGACGTGACCAAGAGCTTTGGCGCGGTTCACGCGCTGAAGGGGGTGAACTTCGACGTCCACCGCGGCCAGGTGACGACGCTTTTCGGTGAAAACGGCGCCGGCAAGTCCACGCTGATGAAGATCCTGTCCGGCGTGCACATGCCCACGACGGGTGAATTGATCCTGGACGGTGCACCGGTCGAAATCCGCTCGACCGTCGAGGCGCGCGAACTGGGGATTTCCATCATCCACCAGGAACTGTCTCTCGCGCCCAACATGAACGTGCGTGACAACATCTTTCTGGGGCGCGAGATCATGGGGCCGCGCGGCGTGAACTTCGCCGAGGAAGAGCGCCAGTGCCGTATCCTGATGGAAGAGCTGGAGGAGGACATCGACCCCCTGACCCCGGTCGAGGACCTGCGCCTGGGCCAGCAGCAGATCGTCGAGATCGCGCGTGCGCTGTCGGTCAATTCCCGCATCCTCATCATGGACGAGCCGACCTCGGCGCTGTCGGCGGCCGAAGTCGAGGTGCTGTTCAAGGTGATCCATGACCTCAAGGCGCGCGGCGTCTCGATCGTCTACATCTCGCACCACCTCGAAGAGGCGCTGACCATCACCGACCATGCGGTCGTGCTGCGTGACGGGGTGATGACGGCCTATGCCCCCCGTGCGGAAATCGACCTGGAATGGATCGTCCGCAACATGGTGGGTGAGAACTTTGACCTCGGCTCGCCACCGACGGGATACGAGTTTGGCGACACCGCCCTGTCGATCGAGGCGCTCAGCGTGCCCGCGCCGGGCGGCTCCGGCTATTCGGTCGTGGACCGGCTGTCGCTGAACGTGCGGCAGGGCGAGATCGTCTGCATCTACGGGCTGATGGGTGCCGGGCGCACCGAGTTGATGGAATGCGTCGCGGGCCGCCTGCCGGCCTCGGGCGGGACGATCCGGCTGCATGGGCGCGACCTGGCCGGGATGACCATTGCGCAGCGGATCGAGGCGGGCCTTGTCCTGACGCCCGAAGACCGCCAGCGCGACGGGCTGGTCCAGACCATGACCGTGGGACAGAACCTGTCGCTGGCTTCGATCGGGGCTTTTACCCGGCGCCTGCTGACGTCGAAGGCGGATGAGCAGGAAATCATCGAACGTTCGATCCGTGAGGTGACGATCAAGACCGACGGCGGCGGCGCTGCCATTGGCTCGCTGTCCGGTGGGAACCAGCAGAAGGTCGTGATCGGCAAGATGCTGGCCACCAAGCCGTCGGTCGTACTGCTGGACGAACCCAGCCGCGGCATCGACATCGGCGCCAAGGCAGAGGTGTTCCGCCTGCTGTCCGAGGGCGCGAAAGAGGGCCTTGCCGTGGTCTATTCGACTTCCGAGGTCAGCGAATGTCTGTCCATCGCGCATCGCATCATCGTCATGCACAAGGGCAAGATCTCGGCCACCTTCGGGCCGGACGCCACCAAGGAACAGATCATGGCCGCCTCGGGCGAGGTGGACCTGCAGCAAAGCCTGACCGCGGCCTTTGGCCTGGATCATTGCGAGGTTGTCACCGACCTGCACCAGGAAGACCTGGCGCTTGGCCCGCTTGGCGCGGCGGGGGGCCGTTTCCTGACCTCGGTCATCGCCGACTGCCAGGCGAATGTCATCGGGGTTGGGCACGGGCGAACCCTGCTGGCCTGCGTCGAGAATCTGGCGCCGCAATCGGCACCGAACCTCAAGGTCGTGTCTCTGATGGGGGCGTTGACCACCGGTGCGGATGTGAACCCGCACGCGGTTGTCAAACGCCTGGCCGACAAGACCGGGGCCGAGGCGGCCTCGATGCCCGTGCCTTTCATCGCCAATTCCACCGCCGACCGCGACGTGCTGCTGGGCCAGAAGGCCGCGCAGCAGGCGGCGGAGCTGGCCGGTCAAGCGGATCTGATGATCGTGGGCATCGGCACCACTGGGGCGCAGGCAGAGCTGGTCACGACGGGCATGATCGAGCAGGCGGAAATGGCCGGTATCGCCGAGGCCGGCGGCGTCGGAGAGATGCTGGGTCATTTCTTCGACAAGCGGGGCAAACCCGTGGGCCGCGAGATCACCGACCGCATCCTGACCCAGCCGCTGGAGCGGCTGAAAGGCCGTCGCATCGTCGCCGTGGCCGGGGGCGAAATCAAGACACAGGCGATCAAGGCCGTGCTCGAAAGCGGCCTGCTCAGCGGATTGATCATCGACGAACACACAGCCCGGGCAATTGTCGACATGGACAAGCCCGACACGGCGCAGCACTGAACTGGAGATCGCGGAAATGACCGATGTCACCACCAACAAGAAGCAGGGGTCAGGCGGGCTGATCGCCTCGATCTTTGGCGAGAATGCCAACCTCGTTCAGATCCTGCTGGAAGGCCGTGCCTTCTTTGCCCTGATCGCGATCATCATCATCTTCTCGATCCTGTCGCCGAACTATGCGACCGTGTCGAACTTCCTGATCATGGCCAACCACGTTGCCATCTTCGGGCTGTTGTCCGTCGGCATGATGCTGGTGATCCTGAATGGCGGGATCGACCTGTCGGTCGGCTCTGTCCTGGGCCTGACCGGGGTCTTCGCGGGCTTCCTGATGCAGGGGGTCGAGCTGGAGGCCGCCGGGGTGATCCTGTATCCGCCGGTCTGGGCTGTCGTGGTCCTGACGCTGGGTCTGGGCGCCTTCGTCGGCGCGGTCAACGGTGTGCTGGTCGCCTATTTCCGAGTGCCGGCCTTCGTGGCCACGCTGGGCTCGCTTTACGTGGCGCGCGGTGTCGCGCTGCTGATGACCAACGGCCTGACCTTCAACAACCTGTCCGGCAACGAGAGCCTGGGCAACACCGGCTTTGACTGGCTTGGCTTCAACCGTATCGGCGGCGTCCCGATCGGGGTCATCATCCTGGCCGTGGTCGCGATTGCCGCCGGTCTGCTGCTGTCGCGCACAGCCTTTGGCCGCTGGCTCTATTCCTCGGGCGGGAACGAACGCGCCGCCGAACTGTCGGGCGTGCCGGTCAAGAAGGTGCAGATCACCGTCTACGTCCTGTCGGGCATGTGCGCGGCCATCGCGGGCCTCGTCCTCAGCTCGCAGTTGACCTCTGCCGGACCCACCGCGGGCACCACCTACGAACTGACGGCCATCGCTGCGGTCGTGGTGGGCGGCGCCAGCCTGATGGGCGGACGCGGCACCGTGCGCGGCACGCTGCTGGGCGCCTTCGTCATCGGCTTCCTGTCGGATGGCCTCGTGATCATCGGCGTCTCGTCCTACTGGCAGACCGTTTTCACCGGCGCGGTCATCGTCCTCGCCGTGATGCTCAACTCGATCCAATACGGGGGCAAGGCCAAGAAAGGTTAGGCCCGCCCCCACCCAAGTTTCGCGGTTTCCCGGGCAAGAGGAGGCCCGACGCGAAGTCCCGCCGGACCCCGGCAATCACCAACCCAAGGGAGAGAATTCTCATGATCAAGTTCACCAAACGCGCCCTGCTGGCCGCCGCCGCTTCGCTGCCCCTGATGGCAGGCTCGGCCTGGGCCGAGGGCCTGATCTCCATCATCGTGACAGACCCGGCCAACCCCTACTGGTTCACCGAGGGCCAAGTCGCCAAGGCAACCGCAGAAGAGCTGGGTTACGAAGCCACCGTTGCCGCGCACAAGGGCGACACCAACGTGGAATCCAACCTGATCGACGCGGCCATCACCAATGGCGCCAAGGCGATCATCCTTGACCCTGCCAACGCGGACGGGTCCGTCGGCGTGGTGCGCAAGGCGACCGAGGCCGGCATCCCGGTCTTCCTCGTGAACGCCGAGATCAACGAATCCGGCATCGCCATCGCGCAGCTGGTGTCGAACAACGCCCAGGGTGCAGCGCTGGGCGCCGTTGCCTGGCAAGAACTGGTCGGCGACGAGGCCAAGTATGTCGAGTTTTTCGGCAACCCGGCCGACAACAACGCTGCCACCCGTTCGAACGGGTACAACACCGTGCTGAGCCAGTATCCGGACCTCGAGAAGGTCGCGCAGGAAGTGGCCAACTGGGACCGGACCCAAGGCTATACCAAGATGCAGTCGATCATCCAGGCCAACCCGGTCATCGATGCCGTCATCTCGGGCAACGACGAAATGGCGCTGGGTGCGATCGTCGCGCTGAAGGAGGCGGGCAAGCTTGAAGGCACCATCGTCGGCGGTTTCGACGGCTCGCCCGACGCGGTCGAGGCCGTGCGCGCAGGCGAGATGGCCTATACCGTTCTTCAGCCGGTTGCCGTCTTCTCGCGTGAGGCCGTGATCCAGGCGGACTACTACATCAAGAACGGCGAGCCGAAAGTGGCCCAGGAAAAGCAGCTGTTCGACTGCGCCCTGATCACCCCGGACAACGTCGACAAGTACACTGCGCCCTTCACTCTGTCCGAGTGATCCCGGCACGGATGTGGCAAAGCGGGGCGCGCCTTCGGGCGCGCCCTTTCCTTTGCGGGGTTGCTAAACCGGGGGCGCAGGGCGAGTCTGGCAGCAGATGCCCGGCGCGGCGGTCGGGTGGGTACTGGGGGCTGCGGCCGTGTCACACTATCTTCGCTCACTCCGGCCGGTTCAGCTGCGCCTCATCAGCGCGATTGCCGGTCACGGGAAACTGCGGCTCGCGGCGGATGTCTGCGGGATGACCACGCCGGCCGCGTCGCGGATGCTGGCCGACATGGAAGAGAACATCGGCTCTGCCCTGTTCGAACGGACGCCCAAGGGGATGCGCGCGACGCCCGAGGGCACGGTGCTGGTGACCCATGCGCGCAAGCTGGTGCATGACATCGACCGGATGTCGCAGGATTTCTCTGCCCATCTGGGCGGCATGGGCGGGTCGGTGCGCGTGGGGGCCGTGACCGGCGGGGCGCTGGCCGCGATGATCCCTGCGATCCTCGACCTCAAGTCCGTGGCGCCGGGGATCGACGTATCGCTGGATGTCTCGTCGTCGTCGCAGCTGATGTGGGGGCTCGAACGCGGCGATTACGATTTCACGCTGAGCCGGGTCGGCCCGCACGACTATTCGCGGGATTTCGACATCCAGCCCGCCCGAGACGAGGAGGTCCTGCTGATGGTGCGGCGGGGGCACCCAATGGCCGAGGCGGGCCGGGTGTCGCTGGCTGACCTGTCAGACCAACTCTGGACGATGCAGGACCGTGGGGCGCCGATCCGGCACGCGCTTGAAATCGCCTTTCACGAGGAAGGCACGGACCTGCCCGACAACCTGATCAAGACTGCCTCCGTGGTGGCCATCATGGCCCTGCTGCGCGAGTCCGATGTTATCGCGGTGGTCACGCAGGAGGTGGCCGACCTGCTGCTGTCGCCGCCCTATTGCGCCGATCTGGTCCTTCTGGACACGATCCGGCCCATCCCGATCGAACCCTACCACATCCTCTGTCCACGGGATCGCCTGATGTCGGCGGCGGCCCGACGGCTGCTTGGGCTTGTCGAAAAGCGGCTGGGCAAGGGGCAATCGGATCCGATCTTCATTACCAATTCTGTCAACGCGATAGACCAAGATGTAAATTGAATGTAAACGCGCGGCGACCCTACTGTGCCCCCAACACGACATTCGCACCTGGGAGGGGACATGAAGGGCCGCGCTTCGATACATCGGGATTTCAGCATCGCGCAGATCGATGACCGTCTATATTCGGCGTTCATCGAACACATGGGGCGGGCCATCTACAGCGGCATCTACGAGCCTGATCATCCCACCGCAAACGCTGACGGGTTCCGCAATGACGTGCTGGACCTGGTGCGCAATCTCAAGATCCCGGCGATCCGATATCCGGGTGGCAATTTCGTCTCGGCCTATAAGTGGGAAGACGGCGTTGGCCCGAAAGAGGATCGTCCTGTCCGGCTGGACCTGGCCTGGCGGTCCAAGGAAACCAACCAGGTGGGCATCAACGAATTTGCCCGCTGGGCCAAGGATGCCGAGATCGAGATGATGCTGGCGGTGAACCTCGGCACCCGCGGGATCGAGGAGGCGCGCAACTTCGTCGAATACTGCAACCACCCCTCCGGTACCTACTGGAGCGATCTGCGCCGCAGTCACGGCGTCGAAGACCCCTATGGCGTCAACATGTGGTGTCTCGGCAACGAGATGGACGGCCCCTGGCAGATCGGCCACATGGAGGCCAAGGAATACGGGCGCCTTGCCGACGAGACCTCTAAGGCGGTCAAGGCCTTCGGCACGGGGATCGAGACGGTGGTCTGCGGTTCGTCCAACGACCAGATGCCGACCTACCCGGACTGGGAACGGCAGGTGCTGGAAGAGTGCTATGAGAATGTCAACTACATCTCGCTGCACAAGTATTTCGGCAACAACAGCCGCAACAGCCTGAACTACTTTGCCAAGGTCGAGGAGACCGGGCGCTATATTCAGTCGATCGCCGGGGTGATCGACTATGTGAAGGCCAAGAAACGGGCCAAGAACGACATCTATATCTGCTTTGACGAGTGGAACGTCTGGTATCACAACCGCGAAGAGGACTCGAAGAATTGGCATTCCTGGGACTGGCCCGAAGCGCCGGCGCTGCTGGAAGAGGACTACAACCTCGAGGACGCGATCTTTGTCGGCGGGTTGCTCAACGAGTTCATCCGCCGGTCCGACCGGGTCAAGATCGCCTGTATCGCGCAGCTGGTGAACGTCATCGCCCCGATCCGCACCGAACGCGGGGGCAAGGCCTGGGCGACCTCGATCTACTATCCCTACCAGTTCGCAAGCCTCTATGGCCGCGGCACCGCGCTGAACGTCGCGGTGGACTGCCCGCGCTATGATGAGGCGGTGGCGCAGGACGTAAACTATCTGGACGTGGCCGCGGTGCTGGCGTCGGACGGCAAGTCGATCACGGTGTTCGCCATCAACCGCAGCCCGGACGAGGCGATGGAGCTTGACCTGGCGTTGCATGGTTTTGACAGCCTCAAGCTGATCGACCATCAGGTGATGGGCGGGGACAGCAGCCTGGCCCGCGTGGCCAACACCTGTGCCGAACCGAACAAGGTAACCCCGCGCAAGGGCGACAGGCTGGCCGTGGGCGAGGGTGCGCTTAAGGGCGAATTGCCGGCCTTTTCCTACAGCATGATCCGGCTTTCGGTCGGCTGAGGCGGAGATGCCCGGCCAAGGTGAAACGAAAGAAGGGGGAGGCACGATGAAGGACGCGGGCGTTCATCTGAGAGGGATCAAGAAGAGCTTTGGCGCCATCGACGTGATCCGTGGGGTCGACATGGACATCCAGCGCGGGCAATTCGCGGTCTTCGTCGGCCCGTCCGGATGTGGCAAGTCCACGCTCCTGCGGATGATTGCCGGACTGGAGGATACGAGCGATGGCCAGATCGCCATCGGCGACCGCGACGTGACGCACGAGGATCCGGCGGATCGCGGCGTGGCGATGGTCTTTCAGTCCTACGCGCTGTACCCGCACCTGTCGGTCTATGAAAACATGGCGTTCAGCCTGCGCCTGGCCAAGCGGCCAAAGGCCGAGGTGGACGAAAAGGTGCGCGAGGCCGCCGGTATCCTGCAATTGGTGGAGCACCTGGACAAGAAGCCCGCGCAACTCTCTGGCGGGCAGCGTCAGCGGGTGGCCATCGGGCGGGCCATCGTGCGCGCGCCGGAGGTGTTCCTGTTCGACGAACCTCTGTCCAACCTGGACGCCGAGCTGCGGGTGCAGATGCGGCTGGAACTGGCGCGGCTGCACAAGGCGCTGGGCGCCACGATGATCTACGTCACGCATGACCAGGTCGAGGCGATGACGCTAGCCGACACGATCTTTGTGCTGCAGGGCGGCTACGTCCAGCAAAGCGGCGCGCCGCTGGATCTGTACGACGATCCGTCAAACCGCTTCGTCGCGGGCTTTATCGGGTCGCCGTCGATGAATTTCCTTGATGCGACGGTGTCCGGGCACGGGGACAACGGCGTGACAGCCACGCTGACCGGCCAGCCGGACATCAGCTTTGACATCCCCCTGGTGGACAAACCCGCGCACGGCGCACGGATCGCGCTGGGGATGCGCCCCGAGCATCTTCAGGTGACAGAGGGACAGGGCCTGCGGGTCACGGTGGACGTGGCCGAGGAACTGGGCGGCGTGTCCTACCAGCACGGCACGCTGGACGGCGGCGAGCCGGTGATCTTTCAACAGACCGGCGCCCGGCACGGGATGCACGGAACGATACAGACGGTGACGCCCGACCCCGGGCGCATCTTCGTCTTCGACGCTGAAGGCGACCGCATTCGATAAGGCAATGACAGTCAGGAGGAGGACTGAAATGACTATGAAGTTTGGCAAGCTGGCCGCGGCAACCGCGGTGGCGCTGGGACTCTCCGGTCCGGCCTGGGCCCAGGTCGAAGTCGAGTGGTGGGACTTCCTGGCTGGCGGTGACGGCGTGCGCATGAAGGCGCTCATCGACCAGTTCAACGAGGAACACCCTGAAATCCAGATCAGTGGGACGACGCTGGAGTGGGGCCTGCCCTTCTACACCAAAGTGCGCACTGCGGTTGCGGTTGGACAGGGTCCCGACATCATGACCTATCACCTGTCGCGCCTGCCGCTGGCGCTGGAAGAGGACGTGCTGTCGCCGATCAGCGATGCCGACCTCGAGGCTGCGGGCCTGTCGAAAGGGGATTTCTTCGAGGCGTCGATCACCGCCGCCTCGACCGATGACGGGCAGCTGATGGCCGTGCCTTTCGACATTCACGCCGTCGTTGTGCACTACAACCGGACGGCGCTGGACGGGACCAAGTGGCTGGACGCCGACGGCAACCTGACCGGCATTTCTTCCATCGCGGACATGACCGAGCTGCTGACCTGGGCCAAGGGTGAGGGTTTCTCCGACCCGCTGAGCTTTCAGTCCGAAGGCGGGGGCGGCACCTGGCGGATGTTCTACACGCTCCTGCGCCAGCAGGGCGGTGAGATGCTGACCGACGGTGAGGTGCTGGCGGGCGACAACATGGACAAGGCCGTGACCGCGATCCAGACCCTGGCCGACTGGCGCGCCGAGGGGCTGATCCCCGAGCAGGCCGCCTACGAGGCCTCGGTGGCGCTTTTCTCGGGTGGCAAATCGGTGCTGCACATCAATGGCGTCTGGGAAGTGCCGACGTTCAAGGACTCGACCGACGACGGCTCACTGGGCTTTGAATGGTTTGCCAATGAAGTGCCTCAGATGATGGACATGCCCGCCACTTGGGCGGATTCCCACGCCTTTGCCATTCCGAATGACCCGGACATGAGCGAGGAAAAGCGCGAGGCCGTGCTGACCGTGATCGGCTGGATGCAGGAACATTCGCTGGCCTGGGCCGGTGCGGGCCATATCCCCGCCTACAAGCCCACGGTCGAAAGCGACGACTATGCGGCGCTGCAACCCAACGCGACCTATGCCTCGCTGGCGGACAACGCGGCCTTTGACCCGCGTTCGAAAATCGCGGGCGTGGCCTCGCCGGTTTACGATGCCGTGGACAACCTGATCGCCCCGGCGGTGCACGGGTTCCTCAGCGCCGAGGATGCGGCCGAGCAGATGAAAACGCAGCTGCAATCGCTGCTGGACTGACGTCGATTGCCCCGGGCCTGCACGGCGGGCCCGGGGATACACAGGTGAGCGGAAAGGGAGGCCCTCATGTCGATACCGAAGCGCCGACGCCGCGAGTTGCGGGCGTCATTCCTGATGACCGCGCCATTCCTGTTCATCTTCATTGTCTTCTTTCTCTACCCCACCTTCAGCGTGATCGCGCTCAGCTTTACCGATGCGCCGTTGATCGGAGAGGGGCAGTGGATCGGCCTGGACAACTACGCCAAGCTGCTGAACGACCGGCTGTTCTACACCTCGCTCTGGAACAACCTCTATTTCGTGCTGCTGACGGTCGTTCCGACTACCGTGATCGCCCTGCTGATCGCCCTTGCCGTGAGCAGGCTGAAGGGGCGGATGCAGGCGCTGGTGCTGACCCTCTTTTTCCTGCCCTATGTCCTGCCCGTCTCTGTCGTGACCATGATCTGGGCCTGGATGCTGGATTTCCAGTTCGGCATCCTGCAACCGCTGATCGCCGCCATAACGGGCAAGCCTGTGCCGGTGTTCAAGAACCCCTACTGGGTGATGCCCATGATTGCCGTGGTCACGATCTGGTGGACCAACGGGTTCAACGTGCTGCTGCTGATCGCCGGTCTGCGCAATATCCCGCCCGACCTCTACGAGGCGGCGGCCCTGGACGGGGCGACGCCCTGGCAGCGGTTCTGGCGGGTGACCTGGCCGCTGCTCTGGCCGATCACCGCGCTGGTCCTGACACTGCAACTGATCCTGCAACTCAAGCTTTTTGACCAGGTGTACCTGCTGTCGAACGGTGGTCCCTTCAACCAGTCCTACGTCGTCCTGATGCAGATGTACCGAGAGGCGTTCCAGCTGAACAACGGGGGCTATGCCTCGGCCATCGCGATGGTGCTGTTCCTCTTCATCGTGATCGTCTCGGTCCTGCAATTCCAGCTCTTGCGCATCGGAGGCCGCAAATGACCGTCAAACGCGCCAGGGATCTTGCCTTTTCCGGCATCGTGCTGATTGCCGCCGCAATCTGGATCTTTCCGCTCTACTGGGCGCTGACCACGTCCCTTCGCAGCGAAAACCGTATCGTGTCGGATGCCGGTGTGATCATCGACGAGCTGAACTTTTCCGCGTATCTTTCCGTGCTCTCCAACTCGAAACTGCCGATGTGGTATCTCAACTCGGTCGGAACCTCGCTTATCATCACCGTCATCGTACTGGTGACCGGCATGATGTGTGCCTACGCGCTGTCGCAGCTGCGCTTTCCCGGGCGCAAGATGCTGTACCTCGTGGTTGTGGCCAGCTTCATGGTGCCGGTTCCGGCGCTCTACGTCGCGCAATTCGTGCTGATGAGCGACCTGAACCTGGTCAACACCTGGTGGGGGATCATCCTGCCGCAGCTGATCGTTCCGGTGGTCGTGATCGTCTACAAGCAGTTCTTTGACGCCATCCCGCGCGAGATGCGCGAGGCGGTGCTGCTGGATGGGGGCGGAGAGTTCACGCTGCTGTTCAAGCTCTACCTGCCGCTCAACTGGGGCATCACGGCGGCGCTGGCGATCATCACCTTCATCTCGGCCTGGAACAACTTTTTCTGGCCCTTCCTGATCGCCACCAGCGAGAACATGATGACGATCCCTGTCGGCATCACGCAGGTCAACGACAGTTTCGGTGTCGCCTACGCCCGGATGATGGCCCTGGCCCTGCTGGCGGCGGCGCCGGTCATCATCGGTTACCTGGTTTTCCAGAAACGCGTGACCGAGGCGGTGATGATCTCGGCCGGGGTCAAGGGCTAGGCCTGACGGGATCGGGCCGCAGGCATGTCCCGCGGCCCGCCCTTTTCGCAAAAGTACCGGGATCAGAGATCGCCGATCGGGGTCTCGATGATTTCGGGCCACTTGGCAAAGGCGCCGGAGATCACGGTTTCCCGGTCTTCGAGGTACTTGTCGAAGATCGCCTTGTTCACGAAGAGATACAGCTTGCCGTCGACAATGTCGGCATAGCGCACGTCGCCGTCCAGCTTCTTGCCGACATAGACGCCGAAGGCGCAGAACCCGCCGAACTGGGGCAGCATCGCCGCCGGATCGACGTCGAAGGCGGCCTTGGTCTCGGCATTGGCAAAGTAGTAGTCGACGCCGTCGTGTTCCGAGGTGAATTCCGCATCACCGATTTCCGGTGCGTCGGCCTTGAACATCGACACCGGGTCAAAGCCGTGCATGCCCAGAGGGTTGCCCGTCAGGGTCAGTCCGTTGGACACGTTGTATTCGTCGGCGGCAAAGGCGGCCGATGCCAGCGCGATCAGCGATGCGGAGACGGCGGCAGCAAAGGTCAGTTTGGTCATGGTCTTGATCCTTGTTTTCAGGGAGTTTTCAGGGGGGAGTGCTGCGCCGCTTACGCGCCGCGAGCGATGCGGGTCACAGCGTCGTCTGTCCACCAGACGCCGTTGGCGACCATTCGGAAATTGATGATGGCGGCGAGGTATCCGTCGCCCTCGGGCACCTTGGCCCCGGCGGTGGCGTCCCGCACCACGGCGACCTCGTAGCCCAGCTCCAGCAGCTCGTAGAGATGCGCCTGGGTGCAGAGGTTGGCCGACATGCCGGCCAGGATGACCTTGTCTATGCCCCGCTTGCGCAGTTGCAGGTTCAGGTCGTTCTGTGCCGGGCCGTAGACCTTGTGGGGCGAACAGACGATGGTTTCACCGTCCTCGATGTATTTCTTGTACTGCGGCATCCAGTCGGCGCCGGAGCCTTCGAACCCGTCCAGAGAAAGCGCGTCGCGACGGTCGAACATGCCGATGGCGTGCATGGTTTTTTCCAGCGTGCCCTCGAACTGCCACTTGTGGTCATGCGGATAGTAGTAGTGGGGCGAGATGAAGACGGGCATGCCCGCGGCCTTGGCGGCGGCAAAGAGGCGCTCGATATTGTCGACGGTGCCCTGTTCGGTCACGCTTTCGCCCACGACGCCCCAGGTCACGCCGTCCTCGGACAGGAAGTCGATCTGCGGGTCGGTCACCACCAGTGCGGTCCGGCCGGGCGTGATCTCCATGTCGATCTGCGGCAGGCCGGGGTCCGCCGGATCGGCGTAGAGCGCGCGCGCCTCCGGGGTGGCAGCATGGGCCGCCGAGCCGGCAATGGCAGCGGCCCCGGTGGCGGCGGCACCGGCCAAAAGGCGGCGGCGCGCGGTATCCACCTGTTCAGGCGTGACGTTGCAGCCGCAGGTGTCGTGGTCGTCGTGTTTCATGATCTCTCTCCTTCAGGTCAGAGCGGGGTGGGGACAGCGCAATCGCGCTGCCAGGGCCGCGAAAGTGGGTGCGCCGCACGGCGGTGCCGGTCGCGGCGCTTGGCGTGCCGCGTTGGTCCTTGTGTCTTTCGCTGTCCTTGGGGACCGGGGAGCCAGCTAGGGCCGCCCGGGAATGGGGTCAGTCCACCGCGGGCGGCAGGGTGCAGGTACAGACCGGCGGGGGCGTCAGGGCCTGCGGTCCGGGCAGCGGGGCGAGGTCGGGGAGATCCTCGGGCAGGATGCGCGCGGCGCGCCAGTCGGCCTCGTCGGTTTCTCGAGGGAGGCGGGCCATGAGTTGCGGACTGCCGAGGGCATGGCCTTCGGCTGTGCCGCTGGCATAGGCCGGGGCGGACATCATGATGAGCGTGGCCAGGACGCCGGTGGCCAGGGCGCCGGCCACCGCCGCGATCAACAGCGAGGCCATCTCGCGCAGGCCGCGTATCCAGGGCGATCCTTGCGACGCGTGTGCGACGGTCGCGCGGCGATAGCTTGGTGTGTCGGATCCCGGGCGGGCCGGGGCGCAGGTCAGTTCCATGTCTTGGGCCTTTCGTGTTCGCGTTGCCCGGGGCGCTGGCCCCGATTGTCCGTGATGAGGAGCAGCGCCTCATCCTGTTGATGAAAGAAGATTAAACCGCCACGGCCCCGACCGTATCGGCCCCGCCTGCCAGCCTTTGGGCACTCCCTGCCATGACGGCGCCCTGGGGCAGGCGCGGCACGTCGCAAGCGCGATTGCGATACTGCGCCGGGGCCTGACCGACCCAACGTTTGAAGGCGCGGCCAAAGGCGCTTTGCTCGGCGAAGCCGGTTAGAAAGGCGACCTCGGCAATGCTGCACTCGCTGTGTTCCAGCAGGTCGCGTGCAAGTTTGATCTGTACCTCGCGAACCACGTCGCGGTAGGTGGTGCCTTCGTCCGAGAGGCGGCGAAAGAAGGTCCGTTCGCTCATCCCCATGTCACGGGCCAGGCTGGCCGCGCGGGGAATCCCGGTGCTGAGCGCTGTGGACAGGCGGCGGCACAGGTCCGCGCGCAGTGGCGGTTCCGGTTCGGTCGGACCCAACTCCTTGTCCAGGTGGCTGGTCAGGAAATCCGACAGAGCCTTGTCGCCCAGTCGATTGGGCAGGTCCAGCGAATGCGCCGAGAGGGCGATGGAATCGCGGTCGGCGCCAAAGAGGACGGGGCAGCCGAAATGCGCCTCGTAGCGCGCGGGATCATCGGAACATCTGTGTCTGAAGGTGACGAACTCCAGCCGCAGCCCGTCGCGGACGAAGTCCCGCGCGTTGCGGGCAAACCCGGCCAGCGCGCATTCGTTGCGCAGGGTGAGCGCCGGATGATCCGGCGTCCGACCTTCGAGCACCAGCCGCGCAGGCGTTGCGCTGCTGTCCAGCCGGTAGACAGCCGTATCCGTCAGCAGGCGAAAATAGCGTTCCAACCGCACCAGAGAGGCGCGCAGGGTCGGCGCCGTCTTGAGCGCGAGGCCCAGAACGCCGAGGTCATCCATTCGGATCGCCTCGGCATAGGCGGCCATCAGGCTGACGCGGTCGGGATGGCGCCGCGCGATCCAGCAGATGAGATCGAAAAAGCTCTGGTCGTCCAATTGCCCGTCCTTGAGGGGGGCAACCTGATAAACCACGACCCCGCCGGAGAGGATTTCTCCGTCCGGGGTCAGGGCAAGGTTGGCGGCTGCGGTGAGGGCGTGGACAAAGGCTGCAGTGACGGTGGGCATGGCAGGCTCCAATTCTTTGCAGGTAAATGAAAACCGCCCCCGGAAAGCATCCGGGGGCGGTGTCGGGGCCGGGTCAGACCCCGGCGAAACGCTGTTGTTCCAGTTCGGCGATGCGCTTGCGCAACCGGCGGATTTCCTCGCCGTATTCGGCATCGGTGCGACGCACCGGGATGTGTTGCGGGCAGTTCCAGTCAAAGGCGGCCACGCGGATCACGATGGCGCGTTCTGCAACCGGCGCATCCGGACCGTTCAGATGGGAAATCACCGACGGATCCTCGGTGATCTGGGCATTCCCCAGCAGCTTGAGCCGCTTGCGCCGTGCGAAATCTACCGCAAGGATCGAGATGCGATCATTCCGGCGCAGGTTGCCGGTGCTGATGTACTGCTTGTTCCCGCTGTAATCCGCATAGGCGATGGTCTGCGGGTCGATCACCTTGAGAAATCCGGGCGTGCCGCCACGAAACTGGACATAGGGCCATCCGGTCTCGGACACTGTCGCCTGGAACACGCCGTCGCGGGCCTGGATGAAGGCGGCTTCGCGTTCGGTCAGTTCGGCGCCATCGGTCCGCTCGGGCGAGAGGACGCGCGCGTAGATCTCTGCCGATCCGTGCTGGTGCTGTTCGGCGCGCACGGTGGGCGTAAAGGCGATCCGGGCATAGGCATTGGCCATGATTTCTCTCCTTATAGTCCGAGGTCGGTCAGGCCGGGGTGATCCTGCGGGCGCGGGCCCTGCGGCCAGTGCATCAGGCGTTCGTCCTCGCGGATGGGCAGATCATTGATCGAGGCAATGCGGCGCTGCATCCGGCCGTCGGGTGCGAACTCCCAGTTCTCGTTGCCGTAGGCGCGGAACCACGCGCCGCTGTCGTCGCGGTATTCATAGGCAAAGCGCACGGCGATCCGATTGCCCTCATGGGCCCAGAGCTCCTTGATCAGGCGATAGTCATGCTCGCGCGTCCATTTGCGCGTGAGGAAGTCGACGATGTTGTCGCGGCCTGCGAAACGTTCGGCCCGGTTGCGCCATTGGCTGTCAGGCGTATAGGCCAGCGCGACCTTTTCGGGCTGTCGCCTGTTCCAGGCGTCCTCGGCCATGCGGACCTTCTGCGCGGCGGTTTCACTGTCGAAAGGGGGGATCGGCGGTCGGGTCATCTTGGGTTCCTCGGGCAAAGGCGGGCGCCCCGGCGGGGGAGAAGGGACAGGGAGTGTGCCGGGACGCCCTGGGGGGACCTGGGGGATCAGGCGGCGTCAGAGCTTACGACCGGAAAGTCGATCGGGGTTCCGAAGGCCTCGTTGAGGTAGTTGGTCAGCGTGTTCAGCGCGACATGGGCCACGATCTCGACGATCTGGGCATCGCTGTAGCCGGCCAGTTTGACCGCCGAGACCTCGGCCTCGGTCACGTTGCCGCGCGCCTTGACCAGCGACACGGCAAAGCGGACGGCGGCATCTGCCTTGGGGTCGGTCGAACCGCCGCGCCGGTTGGCCGCGATCTCGGCGTCGTCCAGCTTGGCCATGTTCTTGCCGATGAAGGCGTGGGCCGACAGGCAATAGTCGCAGCCGTTCACCTGCGCGACGGCCAGGGCTATGCGTTCGCGCGTTGCGGCGGGCAGGTCGCCTTTCGACAAGGCGCCGCTCAGTTCGAGGTAGCCGCCCAGGGCGGCGGGGCTGTTGGCTGTCAGGCGAAAGAGGTTGGGTACCGAGCCGAGCGAGGTCTTGACCGCCTCGAGCAGCGGACGCGAGGCGATGGGGGCGTCGTCAATGGTGGCCGGAAGGGGAATGCGGGTCATGGGATCTCTCTTGGTGTGGTTCATGTGAACGCGCTTTGTGCGCCCCTTATAAAACAGACAGGTCTGTATATTTGTCAAACCCCTATCACCACGCTGTGAAAAGCTGCGATCACGCTTTCGCATTGAAAGGTCGCTGAAAAAACGGGATAAGTATACAGAACTGTCTGATAACAGGAGGGAAGGTCTTGAAGTCGCGTCGTGACGACCTTGTCGAAACTGCACTGAAACTTTTCTACATCCACGGCTTCAACGCGACCGGTATCGACCGGATCCTGGCCGAATCGGGCGTGGCCAAGATGACCCTCTACAAGCACTTCCGTTCAAAGGACGAACTGATCCTGGCCGCCTTGCAATTGCGCGACGAAAGGTTTCGCAACTGGCTTATGGCCGAGATGGAGAAGTCTTCGACTGATCCCGAAGAACGGCTGCTATCCATGTTCCCGGCGCTGGAAACATGGTTCCTGGGGAAGGCGTTCAAGGGGTTGGGATTTTCGGGGTGCGCCTTCATCAATGCGGCGGGCGAGTTTGGGGACCAGGCCCATCCGGCGCACCGTCTGGCGGCTGAGCACAAGCGGCGGATCGTCGACTACCTGTCAGAGCTGTGCCGCGACGCCGGGCTGCCCGATCCGGAAGATCTGGCCGAACAGCTAGCCCTTCTCAAGGAAGGGGCCATTGCCACGGCGCATGTCCGCAACATGCCCGAGGCGGCCCGTACCGCCGAAAAGATGGCGCGCATCCTGATCGAAGCGGCCAAGGCAAGGGGTGGCCAGCCGAAGGCTTGAGCCGTGCCTCTGGACATTTCCATCGGAATTCGGGATCGAAAGCGTGGTCTGCAATAGGAAAGCGGGATCATGCTCGACAAGTTGGAAATGTTCATCGCCCTTGCCCGTGAGGGCCATTTCGGGCGGGCCGCAGAGCGCATGAACATTGCGCAACCCACATTGTCGGCCGGGATCAAGCAGCTTGAAGAGCAGCTTGGCGTTCAGCTGGTCTATCGCGGTTCCCGATTCGGGGGTCTGACCCCGGAAGGCCAGACCGCGCTGACATGGGCCAAGCGGATCACCGGCGATGCCCGCCAGCTGCGTGACGAGATGCGGATGAGCCGGACGGGGCTCGCGGGTGAGGTGCGGCTTGCCGTGATCCCCACGGCCCAGTCCTGGGCCGGGCACCTCTGCACGGTTTTCGCGGCCCGCCATCCCAATGTCCGTTTCCGAATCCTGTCCCGCAACTCGCGCGAGATCCTGCAACTGATGGATGATTTCGAGGCGGACGCCGGGATCTCCTATCTCGACAACGAGCCGCTGGGGCGGGTCGATACAGCCGAACTGTACGAAGAAAGCTACATGCTCGTCTGCGCAAAGTCGTCTGAATTCGCCGGGCGGGACAGCGTCGACTGGTCGGCTCTCAGCGGCGTGCAACTGGCGCTTCTGACTCCCGACATGCAGAACCGGAGGATCATCAATCGCCTGTTCATCAAGAACGGCGTCAGGCCCAGTACCTGCATCGAATCGAACTCGGTCATCGCGCTGGTTGCCAGCGTGATCCAGGCGCAATGCGTCACGGTTCTCCCCGGAGATCTCGCGCGCTTCCTTGCCGCGGGCAAAGAGATTGCATTGGTCCCGCTGCAGGGGGCAGGGCGTTATCACAAGGTTGGTTTGATCCTGCCTCACCGGGATCCGCGCACGCCGGTTCTGGAGGCGCTATTGAAAGAGGCGCGCAAGCTGCCCCCGATTTGATCGAAAATTCCTATCGACTGACGGAACAGCGTTATTGAAGGGACCCCCTCCGAACGTGCCAGTTGGCGCCAATTCAGGAGGACCACGACATGCCTGCCAGCGCCGATTTCGACGCAGCCGAGCTGAAACTCATCATCGACACACACCGGTCTCTGGAAGGGCCGTTGCTGCCTATGTTGCACGCCATCCAGGACAGCTTTGGTCATATTCCGGCCGAGGCGCACGCGCCGATCTGCGACGCGCTGAACATCACCCGGGCGGAACTGTACGGGGTCATCAGCTTTTACCATGACTTCCGCGAAGCTCCGGCAGGCCGCCATGTTCTGAAGATCTGCCGTGCCGAGGCCTGCCAATCCGTAGGTGGGAGCGAGCTGGCCGAGAGCCTGCTGTCGAAACTGGGACTGGACTGGCACGGGACGACACCGAACGGCGCGGTCACGATCGAGCCGGTCTACTGCCTGGGCCTGTGTGCCTGTGCGCCAGCGGCAATGGTGGATGACCGTGTGGTCGGCCGCATCGACGCGGCCAAGCTGGACACACTGCTGGCGGAGGCGGGCGCATGAAGATCTACGTTCCGATGGACAGCGCCGCCAAGGCGCTTGGGGCCGAGGATGTGGTTGCGGCCTTGCGCGCGGAAGCACCTGATGCGGACATCATCCGCACTGGCACGCGCGGGATGATCTGGCTGGAACCCCTGGTCGAGGTGGAAATCGACGGGGTACGCCACGGGTTTGGCCCGGCAGAACCGTCCGATGCGGCCGCGATCCTCGACGGCACCAGTGCCAAGGCGCTTGGCCCTGTCGAGGATCTGGAGTGGATGAAGCGCCAGACCCGCCTGACCTTTGCCCGCGTCGGCGTGATCGATCCTCTGTCGTTGGATGACTACGAGGCGCACGGCGGGCTAAAGGGGCTGCGCGTCGCGCTCGACCTCTCGGCCCAGCAGATCGTCGACGAGGTCAAGACCTCCGGCCTGCGCGGTCGCGGTGGGGCGGGTTTCCCGACCGGCATCAAGTGGCAGACCGTGCATGACGCCGAAGCGCCGCAGAAATACATCGTCTGCAACGCCGACGAGGGCGACAGCGGCACCTTCGCCGACCGCATGGTGATGGAAGGCGACCCCTTTACCCTGATCGAGGGCATGGCCATCGCGGGGCTGGGTGTTGGTGCGACCAGGGGCTACGTCTACTTGCGGTCCGAGTATCCGGATGCCATCGCCGTCATGACGCGCGCGGTGGAACTGGCCCGCGCCGCGGGCGTGTTGGGCAATGACATCCTGGGGTCTGGCCGAGCCTTCGACATGGAGATTCGCAAGGGCGCGGGCGCCTATGTCTGCGGTGAGGAAACCTCCTTGCTCAACTCGCTCGAAGGCAAGCGCGGCGTGGTGCGGGCCAAGCCGCCTTTGCCGGCGCTGGAGGGCTTCCTGGGTCGTCCGACGGTGGTGAACAACGTCATCAGCCTGGCGACCGTGCCGGTGATTTTCGAGAAGGGCGCACAGCATTACGCGGACTTCGGCCTTGGCCGGTCGCGCGGCACCGTGACCCTGCAGATCGCGGGCAACGTGGCCCGTGGCGGGTTGTTCGAAACCGCCTTTGGCATCTCGCTGGGCGAGGTGGTCAATGACCTCGGCGGCGGCACGGTCTCTGGCCGCCCGGTCAAGGCGGTGCAGGTGGGCGGGCCCCTGGGGGCCTACATGCCGGTGTCGAAATTCGACACGCCGCTGGGCTACGAGGAATTCGACCAGGCGGGCGGGTTGATCGGCCACGCGGGCCTGACGGTCTTCGACGACCGGACCGACATGCTGGGCATGGCGCGCTTCGCGATGGAGTTCTGCGCCGTGGAAAGCTGTGGCAAGTGCACGCCCTGCCGGATCGGCGCCGTCCGCGGTGTCGAGACGCTGGACCGGATCGCAGAGGGCGACGCCGCCGCGCTGCCCTTATTGACCGACCTCTGCGAGACGATGACGGACGGGTCGCTTTGCGCACTGGGGGGCTTCACGCCGTTCCCGGTCATGTCCGCCGTCACCCATTTCCCCGATGATTTCGCCCGCCAGAAGGAGGCCGCCGAATGAAGGATTTCATCCTGCCAACCGACGACCGTGAAATGGGCACCCCCGCCCGCCAGGGCGCGCCCGTCACCCTGACCATCGACGGCTTCGAAGTCACCGTCCCTGAAGGCACCAGTGTCATGCGCGCCGCCGCCGAGATCGGCATCTCGGTGCCCAAGCTCTGCGCTTCGGACAACCTCGAGGCGTTCGGTTCCTGCCGTCTTTGCGCGGTCGAGATCGAGGGCCGTCGCGGCACCCCCGCTTCCTGCACGACGCCAGTGGCGCCGGGCATGGTCGTGGACACGCAGTCGCAGAAGGTGCGCAAGATCCGCAAGGGCGTGATGGAGCTCTATATTTCGGATCACCCGCTGGACTGCCTGACCTGTGCGGCCAACGGCGATTGCGAGTTGCAGGACATGGCCGGGGCCGTCGGTCTGCGCGACGTGCGTTACAAGGCGCCGGACCAGGGCGGGCTGGCCAACCATTTCGAGGCCCGCAACACATCCGGCGAGGCCAACCCCGAATGGCTGCCCAAGGACGACAGCAACCCCTATTTCACCTACGACCCCTCCAAGTGCATCGTCTGCAACCGCTGCGTCCGTGCCTGCGAAGAGGTGCAGGGCACCTTCGCGCTGACGATCTCGGGGCGCGGGTTCGACAGCCGCGTGTCGGCGGGCGGCGTCGGGGACGATTTCCTGGCCTCAGACTGCGTGTCCTGCGGTGCCTGCGTGCAAGCCTGCCCCACCGCGACCCTGCAGGAAAAATCCGTGATCGAGATGGGCACGCCGGACCGGTCTGTTGTGACCACCTGCGCCTATTGCGGCGTCGGCTGTTCCTTCAAGGCGGAAATGCAGGGCGACGAGCTGGTCCGCATGGTGCCCTACAAGCACGGCAAGGCAAACCGCGGCCACAGCTGCGTCAAGGGACGCTTTGCCTATGGCTATGCCAACCACAAGGACCGCATCCTGAACCCGATGATCCGCGACTCGATCGACGAGCCCTGGCGCGAGGTCAGCTGGGACGAGGCACTGGGCATTGCCGCGGGCCGCATGCGCGCCCTGCAGGCAAAGCACGGCAAGAAGAGCATCGGTGTAATCACTTCCAGCCGCTGCACCAACGAGGAAACCTACCTCGTGCAGAAACTGACCCGCGCGGTCTTTGGCAACAACAATACCGACACCTGCGCCCGCGTCTGCCATTCGCCCACTGGATATGGCCTTGGCCAGACCTTCGGCACCAGCGCCGGCACGCAGGATTTCGACAGTGTCGAACAGACCGACGTGGTCATCGTCATCGGTGCCAACCCCACCGATGGCCACCCGGTTTTTGCCAGCCGCCTGAAAAAGCGCCTGCGGGCCGGGGCCAAGCTGATCGTCATCGACCCGCGTCGCATCGACCTGGTGAAATCCGCCCATATAGAGGCCGCGCATCATCTGGCGCTGAAGCCCGGCACCAATGTCGCCGTGGTCACGGCGCTGGCACATGTGATCGTGACCGAGGGACTGATGGACGAGGCGTTCATCCGCACCCGCTGCGACTGGGACGAATTCCAGGTCTATGCAGAATTCGTCAGCGATCCGCGCCACTCGCCCGAGGCGACCGCCCTGCTGACCGGCGTCGACGCGCAGGAGCTGCGGGCCGCCGCACGGACCTTTGCCCGGGGCGGCAACGGCGCGATCTACTATGGCCTTGGCGTGACCGAGCACAGCCAGGGGTCGACCACCGTCATGGGGATCGCCAACCTTGCCATGCTGACCGGCAACGTCGGGCGGCCCGGCGTCGGCGTGAACCCGTTGCGCGGCCAGAACAACGTGCAGGGGTCTTGCGACATGGGGTCCTTCCCGCATGAACTGCCGGGCTACCGCCATGTGAAACTGCCTGAGGTGCGGGAAATTTTCGAAACCACCTGGGGTGTCGAGATCGACCCGGAACCGGGATTGCGCATTCCCAACATGCTGGACGCGGCGGTCGAGGGCACCTTCAAGGGGCTCTACTGCCAGGGCGAGGACATCCTGCAATCGGATCCGGACACGAAACATGTCGCGGCGGGGCTTGCGGCGATGGAATGCGTCATCGTGCATGACCTCTTCCTGAACGAGACCGCGAATTATGCCCATGTCTTCCTGCCCGGCTCGACCTTCCTGGAAAAGGACGGCACCTTTACCAATGCCGAACGCCGCATCAACCGCGTGCGCCGTGTCATGGCGCCCAAGAACGGCTACGCCGACTGGGAGGTGACGCAACTGCTGGCCAATGCAATGGGGGCGGGCTGGTCCTATACCCATCCCAGCCAGATCATGGAGGAAATCGCCGCCACGACACCCTCTTTCGCTGGGGTGGATTATGCCCTGCTGGAGGAAAAGGGATCTGTGCAATGGCCCTGCAACGAGGCACATCCCGAAGGCACGCCGCTGATGCATGTCGATGAGTTCGTGCGCGGCAAGGGGCGGTTCATCGTCACCGAATACGTCGCCACCGACGAAAAGACCGGCCCGCGTTTCCCGCTCTTGCTGACCACCGGGCGCATCCTGTCCCAATACAATGTGGGCGCGCAGACCCGGCGCACGGAAAACGTGGTCTGGCACGAGGCCGACGTTCTGGAAATCCACCCGCATGACGCCGAGAACCGCGGCCTAAACGATGGCGACTGGGTGCGGCTGGCCTCGCGGTCGGGTGAAACGACGCTGAGGGCGCAGGTGACGGATCGAGTCAGCCCCGGCGTGGTCTACACCACCTTCCACCACCCGGATACCCAGGCCAACGTCATCACGACGGATTACTCCGACTGGGCCACGAACTGCCCGGAATACAAGGTGACGGCGGTGCAGGTCGCGCCCTCGAACGGGCCGACCGACTGGCAGGAGGACTACGCCGCACAGGCCGAACGGTCGCGCCGTATCCTACCGGCAGCGGAATGAACGCGCGCGCCGCAACCGTCAGCGCCTCGGGCCGGTCGCACCAGTCCGAGGGCACGCTGGCGATCCATCGTACCCTGCCCGAAGAGGTGCCGGTGGCGCTGGTCTTCAATGGCACCACGCAGGCGGTCATGATGGCCAGTCCCGCTGACCTGGCGGATTTCGCCCTTGGCTTTGCCCTGACAGAGGGCATCGTCACCGACCCCTCGCAGGTCGACGACTTCGAGATTGTCGAACATGCGCAGGGCATCGAGGCGCGTTTTCTGCTGGAAGACGGTTGTGCCAAGGCCCTGTCCGAGCGCCGGCGCTTTATGGCCGGGCCGGTGGGCTGTGGCCTGTGCGGGATCGACAGCCTGGACCAGGCGGTGCGTCATGTCCCGCGCGTGACCTCCGACCTGCGGCTGAAGGTGGCCGAGGTCGCCCGCGCCACGGACGCGCTTCGGCGCCACCAGCGCCTGCACGACATGACACGCGCCACCCATGCGGCGGGTTTCATGACCTCGGGGCGCAGCGTTTTCATGGCGCGCGAGGACGTGGGCCGGCACAACGCGCTGGACAAGCTCATCGGCGCGCTGGCGCATGAGGGTCTCGACGCGTCGCAGGGCGCGGCTGTCATGACCTCTCGGCTGTCGATCGAGCTGGTCCAGAAATGTGCCCTGGCCGGTATCCCGGTCCTTGTTGCAGTGTCCGCCCCCACCGGCGCCGCCGTGCGCCTGGCGCAAGAGGCGGGCATCACCCTGGCCGCCTTTGCCCGGAGCGGCGGTTTCGACATCTATTCCCATCCTCACCGCATCACCGACGAGGCACCGCATGTCGCCTGACAAGATGATCCGCATGGCGAACCAGATCGCCACTTTCTTCAAGACCCAGCCAAACGAGGATGCCCCCGCACGGGTCGCGGCGCATATCTCGGACTTCTGGGAGCCGCGTATGCGCGACCAGTTGCGCAGCCATGTTGCCCAGGGCGGTGACGGGCTGGACGAGGTGGTTGTCCGGGCCGTTGCGCAGATATGACCGCGGTCCCGCCCGGCGCGGGCAGGTTTGATCTCTGCACCGCCCTGTCGGACAGTCGCGCCGACGGAAAGGGCGCGGCATGACGGACACCACCCTTCGCGCAGGAGAGCGCGCGCTTGATCTCGGCCCGGCGGGGGACGCCGCGCTGCGCTTCATCGGCAAGATCCACACGCCCTGGCCCGATCGCGATGCCTGCCCGCGACAGGGGCAACTGGACGGGCCGGAGTGTCGCATCCGCCTGAACCCGGAATGGCAGCCCGCGCTTGCGGGGCTCGATGCCTATGCCAGCGTCGAGGTTCTCTACTGGCTGGGTTTGGCGCGGCGTGACCTGCTGACCCAGAGCCCGAAGAGGGATGGGCAGGTCTTTGGCACTTTCGCCCTGCGCTCTCCGGTGCGGCCCAATCCCATCGGTACGTCGATGGTGAAACTGTTGCGGATCAAAGGGGCGGACCTCATCGTGCGCGGGCTGGATTGCGTCGATGGCACGCCACTGATCGACCTCAAGCCGGACCGCTGCCTGTTCACGCCCAAGGCGCCGCCAAAGCCGGGCGACATTTGACGATCACGCTCTACCAAGGAGGGCATTTTGCGATTTCTGTTCCTGTTCCTCGCGCTGCTGGCCACTCCGCTTGCCGCGCGCACCATCACCGACAGCGCGGGCCGCGTGGTCGAGGTGCCCGACGATGTGACCACCGTCTTTGCCGCCGGGCCGCCCGCCTCTGTCCTGGTCTACGTGCTGAAACCCGAGGCCCTGGCCGGCTGGCCGCGGGCGTTGCGGGCCGAAGAGCGCGACTATATCGCCGAACCCTACCGCGACCTGCCCGAAACCGGGCGTCTGACCGGGCGCGGGGGCGAGGCCAACCTGGAACGCGTGCTGGAAATCAAGCCGGACCTGATCGTCGATTTCGGCTCTGTCCGCGATACTTACATCGACCTGGCGGACCGGGTGCAGGCGCAGACGGGCATTCCCTATCTTCTGATCGACGGCAGGTTCGAGAACACGCCGGAGGCCCTGCGCATCCTGGGCGAGGCGCTGGGGGTGCCTGACCGGGGCAAGGCGCTGGCGGCAGATGCCGAGGCGCGCTTTGCCAGCATCGATGCGCTGCTGGATGAGGTGCCGGAGAAGGCGCGCCCCCGCGTCTACCTGGCGCGTGGGCCGGATGGGCTGGAAACCGGCATGAAAGGTTCGATCAACACCGAGATCATCGAACGCGCGGGCGGGCGCAACGTGGCCGATGACGGCGGTACGACGCGCGGGCTGGTCCGGGCCTCGATGGAGCAGGTCATCGTCGCCAACCCCGACCTGGTAGTGACCTGGGACCGCACCTTCTTTGACCGGGTCTGGGACGATCCCCTGTGGCAGGGGGTCGATGCAGTGCAACAGCGGCGTGTCTACCTGTCGCCCACGGCCCCCTTTGGCTGGATCGACCGCCCGCCTTCGCTGAACCGGATGATGGGGCTCACCTGGATGGCGGGGCTGATGTATCCTGATCGCTGGCAGGGAGACCTGCGCGAGGAGGCGCGGGAGTTCTACGCGCAATGGTATCACGTCGACCTCTCCGATGACGCGCTTGACCGCCTGCTGGAGTGGGCCAAAGAGCGTCCGCCAGAGTGATCCGGCCCGCGCTGCCCCTGCTGCTGGCGCTTGCGTTGGTGCTCATGGCTTTCGGGGCCGTGATGGTGGGGCCTTTCGGTCTGTCACCGGGCGATGTCCTGCGGACGCTTGTCGGGCAGGGCGATCCGCAGGCGACAATCGTGATATGGAACATCCGCCTGCCGCGCGTCGCCGCCGCCCTGCTGGTGGGCGCGGCGCTGGCCGCCGCCGGGGCCAGCTACCAGGCGCTGTTTCGCAATCCGCTGGTCTCGCCGGACATCCTGGGCGTATCGGCGGGCGCGGGACTGGGGGCCGTGGCGGGGATTTTCCTGTCCCTGCCGGTGGCGGCAATCCAGGCCTCTGCCTTTGTCGGGGGCATGGCCGCAGTGGGTGTGGTGACGCTGGTCGCGGCAGCGGTGAGGGGCGCGGACCGGACGTTGACGCTGGTCCTTGTGGGGGTGGTGATCGGGGCGCTGGCCGGGGCGGCAACTTCGCTGCTCAAGGTGCTGGCCGATCCCTACGATCAGCTCCCGGCGATCACCTTCTGGCTGCTTGGGTCCTTGGCCTCTGTCACCTCTGCCGACATCCTGCCTGCCTTGCCCGCCGTACTTGCCGGGCTTGTACCCCTGGCCCTGTTGCGCTGGCGGATCAACGTGCTGTCGATGGGCGACGAAGAAGCCCGCACCCTGGGGGTCGAGGCCGGGCGCACCCGGTTCCTGGTGATCGCCGCCGCGACGCTGGTCACCGCCAGCGTGACCGCGCTGGCCGGTGTCGTCGGCTGGGTCGGGCTGGTGATCCCGCATGTGGCGCGGATGCTGGTCGGGCCGGGCTTCGGACGGCTGTTGCCGGTTTCGGCCCTGATCGGGGCGGCCTACCTGTTGGCGGTGGACACGCTGGCGCGAACCATCGCCCCGGTCGAGGTGCCGCTGGGCATCCTGACGGCGGTGATCGGCGCGCCCTTCTTCGTGGTGCTTCTGTCCCGCGGACGCCGGGGATGGGCATGATGCTGGAGGCCCGCAACCTCTCCATCGGTCACGGCAAGACCCTTGTCGGTCGCGGTCTGACGCTCAGCGTGGCGCCGGGCGAGGTTCTGTGCCTGCTGGGCCCGAACGGGTGCGGCAAGACCACGTTGTTCCGGACCCTGATGGGCCTGCTGCCACCGCTTGCCGGGCAGGTTTTCCTGGGAGACCGACCGATCTCGACCCGGACCCGGGCCGAGATCGCCCGCCGTATCGCCTACGTGCCGCAGGCCCACGCACCCCCCTTTCCCTTTGAGGCGTTGGAGGTGGTCCTGATGGGCCGCACCGCGCGTCTGGGCGCCTTTGGCCAGCCGGGCCGGACCGACAGGGCGACGGCGCTGGATGCGATGGATCACCTTGGGATTGCCGACCTGGCGGGGCGCAACTATGCGCAACTGTCCGGCGGGCAGCGCCAGTTGGTCCTGATCGCCCGCGCCCTGGCGCAGGAGGCGCCGCTGATCGTCATGGATGAACCCACCGCCAGCCTCGATTTCGGCAACCAGGCGCAGGTCCTGTCGCGGATCGCCGCGCTGGTGTCAGGCGCGGTAGAGGACGGGCGCAGTGTCGTCCTGTCGACTCATGACCCCGACCAGGCCTTTGCGCTGGATGCCCGGGTCGTGCTGATGCACCGGGGTGGTATCCTGGCTCAGGGCGCGGCCTCGGACATTCTGGACGGCCCGCGACTGAGTGCTGTCTACGACATGCCGATCACGGTCGAGACCACGACCAGCGGGCGAAGGGTCTGCCTGCCCGCCGTATCCTAGGGGCACTCAGCGGCGCTGGAACAGGATCACCACCAGCGCCAGCAGCGACGAGCCCAGCATCAGCAGCAGGGACACCGCGTTCAGCAACGGCGTCGATCCCTCTTTCAGGCGGTCGAACATGGCGATGGTCAGTGGCGCGTCAGAGCCGACCAGCATCAGTGTGGTGTTGAAATTCTCGAAGCTCATGAGGAAGGCCACGACCACCGCGCCGATCATTGCCGGCATCAGGAAGGGAATGGTGATCGTCCGCACCGCCACCAGCCGCGTGGCCCCCAGATTCAGCGCCGCCTCTTCCAGAGTGCGGTCGAATTTTTGCAAGCGCGCGGTGATGACCAGCGTGGCAATGGTGGTGATGAAGCTGAATTGCCCAAGGATCACCAGTAACAAGCCGGGCCGCAGCGCCTGGATATCCATCTGTGCCAGGTCCCAGATGCCATTCGCCAGGGTCGACGAAAAGACGAGGATGGAAATGCCCAGCACGATGCCGGGAATGACCAGCGGCAACAGCATCAGAACGTAAAGCAGCCCCTTGCCCCGAAAGTCATAGCGGTTGAACAAAAAGGCATTTGTGGTGCCGACACAGACCGACAGCAGAGCGACGCAGGCGGCGACAAAGGCCGAGGTGCCCACGGCCCGCAGGATACCGCGTTCGTGGAACACGCCGATCTGCGGGCGGTCCTCGCCAAAGAACCAATTCCAGGTGAACCCTTCCCAGGGAAGCGAGGGGAACTGGCTGTCGTTGAAGGCGAAGACCGCGACAACGGTCAGCGGCAGCGCAAGGTAGAGGAAGAACAGCAGTACGTAGCTGCCGTAGATCAGGCGAAAGCCGCGGGATTGGGGGATCGTGGGGATCATCGGCTTATCCCATCGTTTCCTGCAGGGTGCGGCCGGTCAGGCGCAGCATCCCCCAGACGATCACCGAGGACAGCACCAGCAGCATGAAGCCGAAGGCGGCGCCCAGCTCCCAATTCGAGCGCACGATGAACTGGTTGTAGATCATCTCGGTGAACCAGAGGCTGTCCTTGCCGCCCAGCATCGTCGGCGTCAGGTAGTTGCCCAGGGACAGCATGAAGACGACGATACAGCCCGAGACGATGCCTGGCATGGCGTGGGGGATGATGATTTCGCGCAGCACCGACAGTCCGCTGCCGCCAAGGTCATAACCGGCCTCGATCACGCTGTCGTCGAGGCTTTCCAATGTCGTGACCAGCGGCACCACCATGAACAGCATCGAGGTATAGACAAGCCCCACCATCATGGCGGCGTCGTTGTACAGCATCTCGACCGGCTGATCGGCCAGACCCGCCCATTGCAGCAGGCTCGACACCAGCCCGGTTTCGCGCAGCAGGATCATCCAGCCGAATGTCCGCACCAGCTCCGAAACGTAGAAGGGAATGAGGCACAGCATGAACAGCACCTGTTGCAGGCGCCCCTTGGCCATCTTGGCGATGTAGTAGGAGACCGGAAAGGCGATCACCAGCGTGATGGCCGTGGCCAGCACCGACATCACCGCCGTGCGCCAGAAGGTCCGCAGGTAGAGCGGTTCCGTCAGGGCCTTTTCGTATTGCGCAAGGCTGGTTTCGTAGACGCCAAAGCTGATGCGTTCGCGGATCGAGATGAGGAACATGTCGATATGCGGAATGATGATCAGCAGGCCCAGCCACAGCACCAGGGGTGTCAGCAGCAGGATGAAACCGATCCGGGTATGCGCGCGCATCAGGCCGCCCCCTTGAAACAGGTCGCTTGCGCCGCGCCCCAGCCGATGTGCACCGCATCCCCCCGTTTCAGCGCGGCGAATTCGCCGGATTGGGGCAGGGTAACTTCCAGCGTTTCGCCCGCATCGTCCTGAACCAACACGCGCGAGGCCGCGCCGTTGAACAGGATGCTTGTCACCTTGCCCTGCAGCTGGTTGTCGAAACCGGAGAGCGCCTCGGCGCTGGCGGCCAGGCGGATGGATTCGGGGCGGACAAAGATTTCTGCGGTGTCACCGGCGGCCAAGGGACCCGCAGCCGTTGCCCGCATGGCCAGGCCGCTGTCGGTGCGCATCTGCAGGGCCTCGCCCTCGACGCGGTCGATGCGGCCCTTCCAGCGGTTCGATTCCCCGATGAACCCGGCGACAAAAGGCGTGTCGGGGCGGTAATACAGATCCTGCCCGGTGCCGACCTGCTCGAACCGCCCGGAATTCATGACGGCGATCTGGTCGGACATGACCAGCGCCTCGGACTGGTCGTGGGTGATGTAGACAAAGGTGGTGTCAAAGGCCGCCTGCAGCGCCTTCAGCTCGACCTTCATATGTTCGCGAAGTTTCAGGTCCAGCGCGCCCAGCGGCTCGTCCAGCAGCAGAACGTCCGGCTCCAACACCATGCAGCGGGCGATGGCGACGCGCTGTTTCTGACCGCCCGAAAGCTCATCGACCTTGCGCCCGCCGATCCCCGGCAGGCCGATGCGGTCCAACGCCTCGTCCACCTTGCGGGCGATCTGGTCCCTGGGCATCTTCTGGCGCCGCAGCCCGTAGCCGATGTTTTCTGCGATGGTCATCATGGGGAACAGGGCCAGGTGCTGGAACACCATGTTCACCGGACGCTTGTTCGGCGGCGTGTCCAGAACCGATTTGCCCTTGATCCGGATATCCCCGGAGGTCGGGTCGAGAAACCCGGCGACCATCCGCATGATCGTCGTCTTGCCGCAGCCCGACGGCCCC
>NZ_JARAMO010000306.1:0-39528 GCF_028807275.1 Mameliella sp. AT18 | reverse complement strand
TGCAGATGATCTTTCAGGATCCCTTTGCCAGCCTCGACCCCCGGTTCCGTATCGGGGACGCCATCGCCGAACCGATGCTGACCCACGGTCTTGTCTCGCGTGCCGAGGCGCCAGGGCGCGTGGCGGACCTGTTGGAAAAGGTCGGGCTGACGGGAGACATGGCGCGGCGCTATCCCAACGAGTTCTCCGGCGGCCAGCGCCAGCGCCTCTGCATCGCCCGCGCGCTAGGCATGACACCCAGCCTGATTGTCGCGGACGAGGCGGTGTCGGCGCTGGATGTCTCGATCAAGGCGCAGGTCATCAACCTGATGCTGGACCTGCAGGAAGAGATGGGCCTGTCCTACCTCTTCATCAGCCACGACATGGCGGTGGTGGAACGCATGAGCCACCGTGTCGCGGTCATGTACCTTGGCGAGATCGTCGAGATCGGCCCGCGCGCCGCGATCTTCGAAAACCCGCAGCACCCCTACACCCGCCGCCTGCTGTCGGCCGTGCCGGTCCCGGACCCGGCGCGCAGGGGCATGCGCCGCGGGCTGGACGTGCGCGACCTGAAAAGCCCGGTGCGCCCCCTGGACTACCAGCCGCCCAAGCGGGAATGGCGCGAGGTTTCGCCCGGGCATCGCGTCCAGGTGCCCGGGCCGGAATGGGCCGGCGAGATCGCCGAACAGGCGGCGGGCATCCCGGCATGAACCGCCCCGTCGTGATGATTTCCGGTGCCAGCCGAGGCATCGGCGCGGCCATCGCCGCCGAGATGCACTCGGCCGGATGGGCGCTGAGCCTGGGCCTGCGCGACCCGGACACCAGCCCCCTGCCCGCCTCGGACATCGTGCTGACCTGCCGCTACGACGCCACCGACCCGGACAGCGAAAACGCCTGGATCGCCGCGACGCAGGCTCGATTTGGCCGGCTGGACGGGCTGGTTCTGAACGCCGGCATCCACAGCACGCATTCGGTGCTGGAGGCCAGCGAGGCAGAGTTCGACCAGCTGTTCGACGTCAACGTGAAATCGCCGATGCGCCTGTCTCAACTGGCCTGGCCCCTGCTGGAACAGGGTCCGGGCCGGATCGTCACCATCGCCTCGCTGTCCGGCAAGCGGGTGAAATCGCCGGGATCGGGGCTTTATGCCATGTCGAAATTCGCCCTTGTCGGGCTGACCCATGCCCTGCGGCAGGCCGGCAAGGACAGCGGCGTGCGCGCCACCGCCATCTGTCCCAGTTTCGTGGCAACCGACATGGGCCGGGCCGCATCGGGCACAGATGGCAGCGACAAGACCCGCCCCGAGGACATCGCCCGCATCACCCGCACCGTGCTGGAACTGCCCGCCTCTGCCAGCGTGGCCGAAATCCCCGTCCACTGGGGGGTAGAGGATTGTTTCTGACATGACACTGCCCAATCGCGGCCCGGCGCCGCTTTCGGTCGCCAGTTCGGGCGATCTGCCCGCGACGGCGGATATCGTCGTCATCGGCGGTGGGATCATCGGTGCCGCGACGGCGCTGGAGCTGGCCCGCGCCGGCCATGGCACCTGCCTGCTTGAAAAGGGGATCATCGCCGGGGAACAGTCCAGCCGCAACTGGGGCTGGGTCCGGCAAGCTGGGCGCGACCTGCGCGAACTGCCCCTGTCGACCCTGGCCCGCCGCCGCTGGCAGACCCTCTCGGACAGGATCGGCCCCGATCTTGGCTACGTCGAATGCGGCATCGCCTATGTTGCCCGCTCGCCCGAACAGGCGGCCCGCCACCAGGCCTGGGTAACAGAGGCCGCAGGACATGGGATCGCAGCCGAGATCCTTGGCCCCGAACGTCTCACAGCCATCGCTCCCGGGCTGGCCCGAACGGGGCTGTCCGCGCTCTACTTGCCCGGGGACGGACGGGCCGAACCGCAAAACGCCGCGCCGTTGCTGGCCCGCGAGGCCATTCGCGAGGGGGCCAGCATCCATCAGCACTGTGCCGCGCTGGAGATCGAGACCGACCGCGCGGGCATCAGCGGGGTGCGCACCGAACGGGGGCGGATCGCCACGCGTTGCGTCATCGTTGCGGGCGGCATCTGGTCCGCG
Organism: Mameliella sp. AT18; assembly: GCF_028807275.1. Lineage (NCBI taxonomy): Bacteria > Pseudomonadati > Pseudomonadota > Alphaproteobacteria > Rhodobacterales > Roseobacteraceae > Antarctobacter > Mameliella sp. AT18. Next base: position 37,477 of record NZ_JARAMO010000306.1, on the reverse strand, counting down.
CCCCTGTTGCGACGGCTGGGCGTGGACCTGCCCCAGCTCAAGGTCCTGTCCTCGGCCTGCCGCACCGCGAGCCTGACCACGGCACAGGGCACCGCTTTCACCCCCTGCCTTTCGCTGGGCGGCGTCGCCCTGCGGCATCGCGCGGACGGCGGGGTCACGATGGCCAGTTCCGCCACCGCCGTGGCCGAGCTCGTGCCGGACAGTTTCCGCCACATGCGGGCCTTTCTGCCCGGTCTGCGCAGCATGTTGCCGGGCCTGAAGCTGCGGTTGGGCGCCGCCACCCTGCGCGAGGCCGGCTGGCTGTTCTCTGGCGTCGCGCTGGAACACAGCCTGACGCGGCACCGCATCATGGATCCCGCGCCGGACCGCCGTGCCCTGCGGCAGGTCAGGCTTCGCCTTGCAGAGAGCTTTCCCGCGCTCGCAGACCTTGAAGAGGTGCAGGACTGGGGCGGGCTGATCGACGTCACGCCGGACGTGATCCCGGTGATCTCGACGGTCGGAACGGTGCCCGGTCTGGTCATCGGCACCGGCTTTTCCGGGCATGGTTTCGGCATCGGCCCCGGCGCCGGACGTGTGCTGGCCGAACTGGCCACGGATCAGCGGCCCAGCGTCGACCTGCAGGATTTCCGGCTCGACCGTTTCGGCAAGGGCCAACGCGTGCAGATGCAATCCTGGCTTTGACAGGTCCCCTACCCATTCAGGCAGGGCCGGTTTCCATCGGCAAGGCCGGGTCGGCGGCCCATTCGTGCCAGGAGCCGACAAAGATCCCCACATTGTCGAACCCCGCCATGCGCAAACCGTACAGCGCCGTCGCCGCCCGCGCGCCCCTGTGGCAATAGGTGACGACGGGCCGCGCCGGGTCCAGCCCGGCGGCAATGACCGCCGCGCGGATTTCTTCGGCCGGGCGATAGCGCCCGTCGCGGATCATGTCCTCGTAGAACATGAACAGCGCGCCCGGAACACGCCCGCCACGGGCGCAGCAGTCATGCGCGAAACTGCCGTCGAACTCGCTGGGGCGCCGCACGTCGAAGATCTGGAGCTCCGGCGCCGGTGTCAGAAGGGCGTCGCGGATCAGCGCCAGGTCGGGCCGCCAGCCCTCCGGCGCGGGTCCGTCCACATGGGTGATCGCCTCGGCCACCCCCTGCCCTGGTGCCGTCGCGCCGCCGATCTCGCGCCAGGCACGCAACCCGCCATCCAGGATCACACCGCCGTCACGCCCCAGCAATTCCTGGAACCACAGACCGCGCGGCGAGCGCATGCCCGTTTCCTCCTCGAACCAGACCACGGTCCGGGCCCTGTCCAGCCCGGCCCGGCGAAAGGCCTCAGCCGCGCCCGCCGCCATGCCGGCATACCCCTCGTCGGTGCTGTCCGGCACGAAATAGTCGTAGACGTTCAGAAAGATCGCGCCCGGCAGGCTCTCCTGCTCCCAGGCTTCGCGGGTGCGGGTGTCGACCAGGACAAGCCCCGGTTCGTCCAGCCGGGCGGCAAGTTCGCTTGCGGAAATGGTCACAGGCATGTCGGTCCTTTCGGAAGTCAGTCGGTGAGGATCTGCCCCAACCCCAGGTCGGTGGCCCGGCGCATCAGGCGCGCGGCAAGGGCGATGTCGAAGATGTTGAGGCCGAAGCTGGAGAAATAGACGCAGGCCGCCGGGTCCGGCCGCCAGCCGTCCAGCAGGATCGCGGCGGCATCGGCGGCGATGCGATCGGCAGGAAAACGCCCGGCGCGGTGCATCTGGAACAGGCTCTTGGCGCTTGTCCGCGCAAAGTCGCCCCAGAGATCGCAGGTCACCGCATCGGCGCGGTCGATCGCATCAAAGCTGACCTCGTGATAGCCGATCTGCAGGATCAGCGCGCCTCTGGCCATCACCTCCGGCCCCAGGATCGGTTCCGGCGCCGAGGTACAGGCAAAGGTGACCTCGGCAGTCAGACTGGCCTCCGAGGCCGTCCTGTGGCGGCGGATCTCGATCCCCTCGGGCGCCTCTATCGCGCGTCCCGAGCGTGTCCAGTGATGCACCTCGGCCAGGTCGGGGAACACGGCCCGCGCCATCCGCAGATGCATTTGCGCCTGTGCTCCGGCGCCAAGGATCGCGATACGCCGAACGCCGGGTTTCAGCGCCCGCACCACCGACCCGGACAGCGCCGCCGTCCGCACCCGGGTCAGCATGGCGCTGTCCACGATGCCCATCGGGAGGCCCGTTTCAAGGTCGTCAAGGATGGTGCGCGAGGTGATCGCCTCGCCCCCTTGCGGGGCCTCTGGCCGGTGTACCGCCCATTTCAGCCCGGCGGCGGCAAAGCGTCCGCCGACACGGGCCGGCAGCCCATATCCCCTGGCGCGGGGATCGGTCCCCAGCGGCAGGACATTCTCGGCAGCCATCTCGGCCATTCCGGCACGCAACAGGGCCAGGGCGTCATGCACATCCGCCAAGGCCGCGTCCCAGTCCAGCGCCCCCGCGGCGATCAGGTCGCGGCGGTTGAGGTAGCGCCCGGTCATGCCGCCTGCCCCATGCCCGTCAGCCAGGCCTGGACCGAGGCGATGAACCGTCCGAACCCCTCGATCTGCAGAAACTCGTCAACCGCATGGGCATTCCCGCCTCGACCCGCGCCGCCGATCAGAAAGCTCTCGGCATGGCGGGCAAAGGCGTGCCCGGGGGCAGAGCCAAGGGCCCAGGGCCAGACCTGCGGCGCCTGCGACGTCTGTTCATAGGCCGCGATCAGGGCCCTCACGCCCCGGCTGTCGGCGCCGAAGCGCACGCCCGGCGCGCTCTCTCCCACCTCCAGCGTCACGCCGCCGCCGTCCAGCCGGGCGCGCTGCGCCGCCAGGAAACGCCCGGCCTCCAGTCCCGGCGGGGTGCGCAGGTCGAACAGGGCCTCGGCCCTGTGCGGGATCACGGCGGTGTCCCCCACCGGGTCACTGGTCAGCGAAGAGATATTCAGCGAGGCGGTGCGCAGGACATGGCGCAGCAGCGCCTCGGCATCGCCACCAAGGGCAAAGCGGCTGGCAGTGCGAAATTCCAGTTCAGCCTCCGGGTCGAACCCCTGCGCCAGCGTGGCGATCAGCACCGAGGCCTCCTCATCCAGAGCCACCTGCGCCAGTTCGCCCGTCACCGCGCCGCCGAAGTCCCCCAGCGCGTCGACAAGCACCCGTGCCGGGTTGGCGATCCAGGGGGCGTTGCTGGAATGGATCGCCGTGCGTGGGCCGCCCCAGTCCCCGCCCTCGACCAGAAGCCGGCCCTTGGTGATCCCCGAAAAGCCCAGGAACACACGTGGCGCCCCGCCGCCATATTCGCAAAGGCTGGGAAACAGCCCTCCGGTGCAGGACGGCAAGGGACACCCGGGCGCGGCAAGGTAGCGCCGCATCGCTGGTGATCCGTGTTCTTCCTCACCGTCCAGCAGGATCTCGACGTTGACGTGCAGACGGCCTGCGCGGTGCAGGTCGCGCAGGGCGACAAGCATTCCGGCCAGCGGCCCCTTGTTGTTCTCGGCGCCGCGGGCGACAAAGACCTCGCCCAGCCCCTCCATCCGGGTCCGCCCGCCCGTCCAGGGATCGACGCGCCAGCCCTCGGGCATCGCGGGCATGACATCGTACATGTTGTAGAGGATCACGCTCTCATCCGCGCCGACGTCCAGTCGCGCATGGATCACGGGGGCGCCCTCCGGCCCTCCGACCGGCGCGATGATGGTCGCCCCCAGTTCGCCGGTCAGCCAATCCAGCAGCGCGGTCACCTGGCGCGCCTGCGCCGCCGGATCGCCTGCGTGCGAGGGGATCGCGCACCAGAGCGCCGTCAGGTCCAGCGCCTCTTCCAGCAGGGGCGCGGGCGCCGTCCTCACAGGCGGATCCTCGGGTTGAGCCAGGTGTAGGCCACGTCGACCAGGAAATTTGCCACGACAAAGACCAGTGCCGCGAACAGGACCACCGCCTGCACGACCGGGAAATCGCGGTTCTGGATCGCCTCGACCGCCAGCCGCCCGATCCCCGGCCAGGCAAAGATGATTTCGGTCACCAGTGCACCGCCCATGAGCGAGGCCAGGTACATGCCCTGCAGGGTGACAACCGGGATCATCGCGTTGCGCAGGGCGTGGCGGACGACGATGCGCCATTCGGTCAGCCCCTTGGCGCGCGCGGTGCGAACATAGTTCTCGCCCAGCGTCTCGATCAGGCTGGACCGCACCAGCCGGGTGATTGCCGAGAGGTAATAGGCGCCCAGCGCCAGCGAAGGCATGACCAGGTGACCGAAGCTGCCATAGCCGCTGGAAGGCAGCCAGCGCAGGTTCAGCGAAAAGAGGATGATCAGCATCAGCGCCAGCCAGAACACCGGCACAGCCTGCCCCAGCAGGGAAATGACGCGAATGGCAAAGTCGATCGGGCTGTTCTTGCGCACCGCCGCGATGGCGCCCAGCAGGAAGCCCAGCAAGGACGACCAGAGCAGCGCCGAGAGCGCCAGGAGCGCGGTCGCGCCCAGCCTTTCCGTCAACAGGTCCATCGCCGGGCGGCTGTAGCGCAGGGACGACCCGAGGTCGCCCTGCAGTGCATCGACCAGGAAGCGCCCGTACTGGACGATGATCGGATCGTCGAAGCCCATCGCCTCGCGGAAGGCGTCGATCTCGGCGGCTGTGGAATCCGGTGCCATCATCAGCACTGCCGGGTCGCCGGTCAGGAACAGCGCAAAGAACACCAGCGCCGAGACGCCGAACATCACGATCAGGCCCTGAGCGGCACGGGACAGCAGGAAGCGCAGGCCTTTCATCAGGACACCTTGCTTTCGGCCCGGCGGACCAGCCAGTCGCCAAGCAGGTTGCAGCCGATAACCAGCGCGCCAATCATCAGGCCGGGATAAAGCACCAGCCAGTTCGCGATCAGGATCACCGACCGGCCCTCGCCGATCAGGTTGCCCAGCGTCGGCATCGGCGGCTGCACCCCCAGCCCGAGAAACCCGACAGAGGCCTCGAGGATGATCAGGCGCGGCAGGTCCAGCGTCAGCAGCACGGTCTGCGGCCCGATGATGTTGGGCAGGACGTGGCGAAAGATGATCGTCGTGTCCGACAGTCCCATCGCGCGCGAGGCGTCGATGTATTCCAGTTCCCGCACCTCCAGCGTGCGGCCCCGGGCGACGCGGGCAAAAATCGCCCAGCCCGTCAGGCCCAACACGATCACGAGGTTGGTCATCGAGGGGCCCAGCACCGAGACCAGCAAGAGGATCAGCAGGATGAAGGGCACCGCCAGCTGGATGTCCACGAGGCGCATGATCAGCGCATCGACCCAGCCGCCGTAATACCCCGCGATCATGCCCAGCGCGGTGCCAAGCACGACAGAGATCAGCGCCGCGATCAGCACGATCCCGAAGGACACCAGCGTCCCCAGTCCCAGCCGGGCGAGAAGATCCCGCCCGAGCTGATCGGTTCCCAGCGGATGGAGCGCGTCCCCCACCACGGTCATCGGAGGTTTGAACGTCGCGGAAATGTCACCGCGCAGCGGGTCCAGCGGCCAGGCCAGCGGGACCAGGATACAAAAGGCCACGGATGCCGCGAGGAGGAAGATCGCCAGCGCGGCGTCCTCGTTTCCCTTGATGCGCAAACTTCCGGTCAAGGGGTCAGTCCACCGTGATGGTGAAGACGGGGATGCGGGCGTCGGCCCGGCCGTCGAAGGTCACGTTCGGGGCTTTGCCCATCAGCTTGTCCTCCTGGTAGAGGGTGATCAGCGGCACCTGCTCGGCCGCGACCTCCTGGATCTCCTGCAGGATCGCCGCGCGCGCCTCGGGATCGACGGTCGACCGGCTCTGGTCCAGCAGCGCATCGAGGGCGTCGATCCGGGCCCCCGAATAGGGCTCACCCGACTTCATGATCGCATAGATCGCCGCATCCGCGTCAAGCGTCTGGGTGGAGCCCCAGCCCAGCATGTAGATCGGCCCCTCGAAGGGCACGGTCTGGGTGTAGACCGACCATTCCATCGTCTCCTGGTTCACGTCCAGGCCGATGTCCTCGAACCCCTGCGCGATGGTCTGGGCCACCTCGGCGTTCTTCATGTAGCGGAACGACGACTGCATGGTGATCTCGAACCCGTCCGCGAAGCCTGCCTCAGCCAGCAGCTGCCTTGACAGTTCCGGATCGAATTCCGGCACCGGCACATCGAGATAGCCGAAATCGGCGGCGCCAACCTGCGTGCCCTTCGGCGTGGCAAGCCCGCCCAGCAGGTTCTCGGTGATCGAAACCCGGTCGATGGCGTGGTTCAGCGCCTGGCGCACCTTGACGTTGTCCAGCGGCGCCTTGTCCATGCGCAGGCCCAGGTAGATGGTCAGGCCGCCGTTCTCGACCTGTACCAGGTCGGCGTCGGGCGATTGCTGCAAGAGCGGCACCAGGTCCACCGGCACATCCTCGATCAGGCCCACCTCGCCGGTGATCAGCGCGGTGATCCGCGCCGTCGCATCGGGGATCGGGCGCCAGATCACCGTCTTGATGTCCGGCTGACCGCGCCAGTAGTCGGGGTTGGCCTCCAGGGTCACGCGCTCGTCGGGCACGAAATCCACGAAGGTATAGGCGCCGGTGCCGACGGGATTGTTGGCGAAATGCTCGCGCCCATGTTCGGCGATGTATTTCGGCGGCACGATATAGGCGGGATAGCGGCTCATCCGTGTCGGCAACAGCGGATCGGGATCCGCGGTGGTGATGCGCACGGTCATCGGGTCCACCACCTCGACCGAGGCAATCGTGCGGATGTAGGAAATCGTCGGCGCCTTGTTGTCCGGGTTCAGCACGCGGTCGAGGCTGAATTTCACCGCCTCGGCGTCAAAGGGTTCGCCGTTGTGAAAGGTCACGCCCTCGCGCAGCGTGAATTCCCAGGTTGTGTCGTCGATCGAGGTCCAGCCGGTGGCCAGCCCCGGAACCAGCTTCATGTCCTCGTCGCGCATGACCATCGTGTCAAAGATGTTGTCGACGATGGTGGCCGCCTCGCGCAGGAAACCGGGATCAAGCGCGTTGGTCGAGGCAGATCGCCCAATGACGAGCGTGTCGTCCTGTGCGAATGTCGCCGTGGCCGGAAGGGCCAGGGCAAGACCGAGGGCAAATGCAGGGAAACTCTTCATGTCGTGAGACCTCCTATTGGATGCAGTCGCAGGTTGGATGGGGAAGCGGGCCGCCTGTCTTGGCCTCTTGATTGGATCTTTCGCAGCGATCCAGAATATAATATATCATATATCATGACTCCGCAAGCCGGGCGCGGCCCCGCGCGCAGTCAGACCACACGCAGGAGATTATTTTTTATGCAGACCGGATTCAGTGCCCCGCCCCGCAAGAGCCTGACCGCCCATGTCGAAAGCCAGCTGCGCGACGCGTTGATCGAGGGCCGCCTGGAACCGGGCACACGACTGGTCACGAAGGAGCTGGCGACTTCTCTGGGCATGAGCATCACGCCGGTCCGCGAGGCCCTGGTGCGCTTTGCGGCTTCGGGCGTCCTGACTGCGGAGCCGGCCAGTTCCTTTCGTGTGCCTGTCATGACGGTGGCCAGCTACGCCGAGCTTGGAGCGATCCGAAAACGCGTGGAATCCCTCGCCGCCGAGACCGCCGCACAAAAGATGACCGCCGCCCAGATCGACGCGCTGGAACAACAGGTACAGGCCTACATCGAGGCCAAGCACACCCGCGACCCGCACGAGGCGCTCAAGGAAAACAAGGAGTTGCGGTTCAGTCTTTATGCCGCCGCCGAGATGCCGATCCTCCTGCAGACGATCGAGACGCTCTGGCTGCGCGCCGGGCCGGGCTTCAACTACCTCTTTCCCGATCCCGGGGCGAGCCGCACCGAACACGCCAACTACGAGGCGCTGATCAAGGCCCTGCGCGCCGGCGACCCCGCGGCCGCCGGAGAGGCGATCTGCCGGGCCATCGACGACGGCTCGGAACGGGTGTCGCGGGCCCTTGCCGAACGCGAACGTCAGGCCGGGGCGGGCTGAGATTGCAAAGCGCGGGCAACCCATGATCACAGCTCCCACGCCGACAGGTGACGGGACAGGCTCTCGCGGACGCGCCGTTTCAGCTCTGCCTCCATGTCGCGCCCCGGCGCCAGGACCGAGACCGCAAGTTCGACACCGCCCCGCCCGACGTTGTCCCGCACCGGCATTGCCAGACTGCAGACATCCACCTGCCCCGAACGCCGGGAAACCAGCAGCCAGCCCTGTTCAAGATAGCGCGCCAGTTCGCCCCGCACGCCGGTCTCGCTCAGGCCCCAGTCGGCATAGCGCGGCGCGTTGATGCGCAGCACCTGCTCGCGACCCGGGGCGTCCATCTCTCCCAGCACGACCAACCCGCCGACACCGACGCCCAGCGGAAGGCGCCCGCCGATGCCGTCGAACATCGCGGGCACCTGGGCAAACCCGCTTTGCCAATCCAGGCAGACGGAATCGAACCCCGCCCGCGCCATCAGAAAGGTCGGCAGCCCGGTTTCGGCGGCCACGTTGATCAGCAAGGGACGCAGCGAGGCGGTCATGTCGCCCACCGCCGCCTCCTTAAGTGCGATGGCGTGGATCGCGGGGCCGACATGGTAGTTCCCGCGCCGCCCGATCTGCATGACGAACCCGTGGTCCACCAGCGCCGCAACCGCACGATGCACCGGCGCGCGGGCATCGCCCAGCGCCTCGGCCAGGGCCGTCAGCGACAGGCCCTCTGCCCCGGCTTCGCCCAGAACGGCCAGGATACGCGCGGCACGGGCCGCGTTCGAAGAGGCGCGCGGCGTGCTCATGCGCGGGCCGCCTTGCGCCCCGAGCGCGCATCCGCATCCCGCAGCCCGGCAGAACGCCCCGCCGGATCGCCGTGACCGCCGCCGCCTGGGGTGATGACCTCGAAGATGTCGCCCGCCGCCAGGTCCGCGCTGCCTGACAGGTCGATAGCCTGTGGATCGCCGTTGATGCGGAAGGCGCCGCTGGCGCCCGGGCCGCCACCGTCCAGCCCCCAGGCCCGTGACGTCAGGCGCGCGCCCATGATCTGAACCCTGCAATCCGCATCGGCGCGATAGACCCGCCGCACCCCCATGCCTCCCAGCCAGGTGCCGTCGCCGCCACTGTCCTCGGCGAATTCATAGGCCATCAGGGTGATCGGATATTCCGCCTCCAGCGCCTCCAGCGGCAGGTTTGACGTGTTGGTCATGTGCACCTGCACCGCGTCCAGCCCATCCTTGTCGGGCCGCGCGCCAGAGCCCCCGGCGATGGTTTCCAGATAGACCCACAGACCGCCATCGGGCCGCGTGCCGCTGAAGCTGGCCACATGAACCGATCCGCAGGCCGCCGCGCTGACACGGTCCGGGACCACCTGCGCCAACGCGCCGTGGATCAGGTCGACCACCCGCTGACAGGCCGAGATACGCCCGTCCACCGCCGCCGGATGCACGCAGTTCAACAGCGTCCCGGGTTGCGCCGTGATACTCAGAGGCCGCGCAAGCCCCGCATTGGGCAGGATCGTCGGATCGACCACCGATTTCACCGCGTAATAGACCGTCGCCTGCAGCGCAGTGTAGATCACGTTCAGTCCCGCGCGCACCTGTGGCGGGCTGTCGAAGGTCAGCGCCATGTCCTTGCCCCGGATCGTCAGCGTGACCGAAAGCGTCATGTGCTCGGCCTGGCTCTCGGTCTCGAAGATGTCCGAGAAGGTCCAGGTGCCATCCGGCAGCGCCGCGATCCCGGCGCGCATCTTGCGTTCGGCATAGGCCATCAGGTCCTCGCCCGCCGCCTGTACCGTCTCGACCCCGAAACGCGCGCAAAGCTCCTGCATCCGCAGCACGCCCAGCCGGTTCGCGGCCATCTGCGCGCGCAGGTCGGACAGGCGTTCGTCCGGCACCTGGCAATTCAGCAGGAACAGGCGCATGACCTCGGGCTGGCGGACGCCGTCCCGCTGCAGGCGGATCGGCGGAATGCGCAGTCCCTCCTGGTAGACATGGGCATGGCCCCGGTCCGCAAAATCCGAATGATGCGCCGTGTTGATGGCCCAGCCGAACAGCGCGCCCTCGACAAAGATCGGTTCGGCCATGACGATGTCCGGCAGATGCGTGCCGCCGCCCGCGTAGGGATCGTTGCCGATAAAGACATCGCCGGGACGCAGGTCCTCTGCCGGATAGGCCTCCAGCAGGCGCGGCACAAATTGCAGGAAACTGCCCAGGTGCATTGGGATATGTTCGGCCTGGCAGAGGATCTCTCCGCCTGCCGTACAAAGCGCGGTGGAACAGTCGCGCCGCTCCTTGATGTTGGTGGAATGGCTGGCGCGCACCAGCGCCTCGCCCATCTCGTCCACCGCAGAGGAAAAGGCGCTGCCGATCACCTCGACGGTCACGGGGTTCAGCGTCCGGGTCATGTGCTGCGCTCCAGGATCAGGGTCAGGTAGGGATCGACGCGCGCCGTCATTCCCGGCGGGACGACAGTGGTCGTATCGAGCTGGTCGATGATCGCGGGCCCCTCGATCAGGTTGCCCGGTCTCAAGAGGGTGCGATCATAGATCGGTGTCTCGGCGAAACCGCCCGCCTCGCGCATCCAGACCGGGCGTTGGCCGGTCCGCGCGGCAGAGGCATCCGGCCCCGCGTCCGGAAATACCGGCATCTGCGCCTTGGGCACGACGCCGGTGGCCTGCAGCCGATAGGTCACCATCTGGATCGCGTCGCCCTCGGCCACGAAGCCGTAAAGCTGTTCGTGCCGGGCCAGAAATCCCTCGCGCAGCGCGTCAAGACTGTTCTCGTCGATCGGCCCCTCCGGCAGATCCACGGCAATCTCGTAGTTCTGACCAGCATAGCGCATATCGACGCGCAAGTTCAGCCCCTGTGCCTCGGGCGCAATGCCTTCGCGGGCGAACCAGTCCCGCGCCTGACCCGCCAGCCCCTCGAAGACCTCGGCCAGATCGGCGGGCTGCGCTTCATCCAGCAGCCGGATCTGCGTCGCCGCATAGTCCGTCCGCAGGTCGGTCATCAAAAGGCCCAGTGCGCAAAGCACGCCCGGCGTGCGCGGGATCAGGATGCGGTCCATGCCCAGCTCCGCCGCCAGCCGCGCCGCGTGTACCGGCCCGGCACCACCGAACGCCACCAGCGCATAGTCGCGCGGGTCATGCCCGCGCTGGACAGAGATCAGCCGGATCGCCTTGGCGGTATTCGCCGTCACGATGTCCAGGATGCCGTCCGCGGTCTCCATCACGCCCAGGCCCAGACGGTCGGCCAACCGCTCCACCGCCGCCACCGACAGGTCACGGTCGATGGGCATCTGCCCGTTCAGCAGCGCTTTGGGGTTCTGGGTCTGCAGGACGACATTTGCATCGGTGACGGTTGGTTCCTCGGTGCCCAGACCATAACAGGCGGGTCCGGGATGGGCGCCCGCGCTGCGCGGCCCGACCTTCAGCAACCCGCCGCTGTCCACATGGGCGATCGACCCGCCCCCGGCGCCCACGGTGTGAATGTCCAGCATCGGCGCCTTGAGCGGGTAGCCATGTACCTCGGCCTCTGCCACCACGCGGCACCTGCCACCCGCCAGCAGCGCCACGTCCGAACTGGTGCCGCCCATGTCGAATGTGATCAGGTTGCCAATGCCGGTCATGGCCCCCAACGCCTGCGCCGCGACGACCCCGGTCGAGGGGCCGGAGAGGACCGTCCGCACCGGCAAGCCCGCTGCCTGGTCGAACCCCGCCACGCCGCCATTCGACTGGGTCAGATGCGGCGTGACCGGCAGGCCTGCCTCTGCCAGACGGGTTTTCAAAGCGGTGACATAGGTCCGCATCACCGGTCCCAGGTAGGCATTGACCACGGTCGTGGACAGGCGCTCATACTCGCGGAACTCGGGCGCCACCTCGTGCGACAGCGCAAGGAAAGCCTCTGGGAATTCCTCGGCCACAATCTCGGCGGCGCGCCGTTCATGCGCCTCGGACAGGAAGGCATAGAGAAAGCTGACGGCGATGGACTCGACCCCCGCCGTGCGCAACTGCCTGACCGCCTCGCGCAGGGCCGCCTCGTCCAGCGGAACCTCGGTGCTGCCATCCCCCCGCAGGCGTTCCGGCACACCGATGCGCAGATTTCGCGTGACAAGCTCCTGCGGCTTGTCCGCGCTCATGTCATAGAGATGCGGGCGTTTCTGCCGACCGATGGCCAACAGGTCACGGAAGCCTTCGGTGGTGATCAGGCCCGTCCTGACGCCCCGATGCTGGATCAGTGCATTGGTTGCAACCGTGGTGCCGTGCCCGAAAAAGCCGACATCCCGCGCCGCGATCCCGGTTCGCGACAGCCCTTCGGCAAAGGCCTGCGCAATCCCGCGCGAGGGGTCGCCCGGGGTCGAGCTGACCTTCCAGATATGAACATCGCCCCTGTCTTCGTCGATCAGGCAGACATCCGTGAATGTGCCGCCAGAATCGATGCCGATGCGCCAGGCCATCGCCCCACCCCGTCTTCGTTACCGTCACCCGCCGGTCTAGCGCGAGACCTGGCACAGACGAAGACAAGACCATTTATCGGATCATTTTTCCTCTATTGATCCTATAATCGGATTTTGAGCGGTGAAGATTTATTCCTTGAGCAGGTTTCCCGCCACCGCCCCCCCCGGTTCGTGACCACCTGGATCGGGGATCGCCCCCAGGCATCCCCGGAACGCGTACTCGGGGCACGCGCCGGATTACATCAACAAACGGCGGTAAACGCGACTTCATCACCTGAGTGGGTGCCGCACACGGTCCACCCCGACACCCCTCCCGGGACGGTTTCAAGCATCACGCAACCATGTCCTCGGATGCGTCCAGCGCCTTCAATGCCCAGCTGGTCAAGGCTTCGATAGAGGGGGCACAACGGTCTGCCAATCCACCGGCAAAGTCCTCGAAGGCTTGCTCGTTCATCGCGTTCAGGCCAACCACGACCGGTATGTCATCCGCAACGGCGCGGGCAAGCACGTCGCGGAACCCTCGGCCCGCCGCTTCCTGCTTTCCGAACTTGTTCAGGACGATGAGGTCTGCGCCTGCGGCCAGGGACGTTTCGACGGCCGCCACGGACAATTCGAGGTTTTCGGGATCGAGCCGGCAACCGCGCGAAGCACTGCCGAGGTTCTGGGATATGCGAAAAACCGGTCCGTCGGGCAGAACCTGCACGTCCATGTCACAGGGATGGTCGCCTTCACGTTCGGTGTTGATTTGCACGAGGCCACGCACCTTGTACCCACGCGCCAGCATCTGCTGAGCAAAGGCGTACAACAATTCATCGGTATCGCCACGTCCGGGCATGATGAGGGTCGCGATCTGGGTCATGGGTCATCTCAACTTTCTTCGAAAGGCAGGAATTCGAGCAACATGCTCGTATCGATCTGGTCGGCCTCCGACGGCAACAGCAACAGGCCGTCGGCGTCGGCAAGGGGGCTGACCCGACCGGAATAGGTGGCCGCCTCGGCGGTGACCGTCGCGCGCCCGCGCAGGTCGAAACCGACGAGTCGCGCGGGACGCAATTCGCAGCGACCGGGCTTGTGGCGGAGGTTTACGGCGGACGACACGATCATCTTGCGCGGTTTGCCGGTGGCCCCTTGCAAGGCATCCACGATGGCACGGCCAAAAAGATGCCAGCCCACGAACGAGGCTTGCGGGTTGCCCGGCAACCCGAGCCAGAGCGCGGTGCCGATGCGGCCGAAGCTGACGGGTTTTCCGGGCTTCAGGGCGACGCCCGCGAAGTGGAGACGGTCCCCGATCCGCTCGACAGCGCGCCGCAGGTAGTCCTCTTCTCCGACGGATACGCCCCCCGTGGTGACGATCAGGTCAACCGCCCCCGAGAGACGCTCCAGTTCGGCACACAACCTGCCCAGGTCATCACCGATACGGGCCTTTTCCACGATGGAGACACCCGGCTGTGCGATCAGGGCCTCCAGCATCGGGCCGTTGACGTCATTGATTTTGCCCGGAGCAGCCTCCTGCCCCGGCGCGACCAATTCCGATCCGGTGATCAGAAGCGCAATGCGCAGCCTTCGGCGTACCCTGACTTCTGCCACTCCCGCGGCGGCCATCACGGCAATGTCGCGCGGTCCGATCCGCCTGCCCGCGAGCAGAATGACATCGCCAGCCGCCATGTCCTCTCCGGCCCTGCGCACATTGGCCCCGACGGTGGGAAGGCGATCAAAGCGGGCGATGCCGTTACGCAGGGTGACGTGTTCTTGTGCCACCACCGCGTTCGCCCCGGCGGGCAGCGGCGCGCCGGTAAAGATCCGCACCGTCGCAATACGATCAAGCTGTGCAGGGGCGTCCCCGGCGGCGGTCCGGTCCACGACCGGCAGGATGCACGGACCCGGTCCGATCAGGTCCCCGCACCGCACGGCGTAGCCGTCGACCGCGCTATTGGCGAAGGGCGGCACATTCACCCGGGACATCACCGGTTCCGACAGACAACGCCCCAGGGCCTCGCCAATCGGCAGCATATCCACCCCCGGCACCAGGGGTGTCTCTGCGGCACAGAGGGCAAGCGCCTCGTTCAACGACGTCAGACCGGGTGCCCCCTCGCTTTCATCGCAGCCGCAGGTGCGGTCACTCAGGTCATGCAGCTTCATGGCAGGCTCCTTTCTTCAGGTTGGGCAGACCAACCGAACATTCCAGATTGCGCAGCAACCCATCCCGCAATCCATAGATCAGGCCGTGGAGGCGCACCGGTTGGCCATCGGCCCAGGCGCGGCGCATGATGGGTGTCTCGGCAACACGTGCGACGCCTTCGATCACGTTGAGTTCGGCCAGCCGGTCCCGGCGTTCCTCCATGTCCGTCAGCACGTCAAGTTCGGCCTGCGCCTGGCGCGCCAACCTCCGGATCGGTTCCAGCCAGTGATCCGCCAGCCCGTGAGGAATATCCTCTGTCGCGGCGCGAATGCCGCCGCATCCATAGTGACCGCAGACGATGATCTCGCGGACCTTCAGCGCCTCGACGGCAAATTCCAGCGCGCTGAGCATGTTCATGTCGGACGAGTGGATCACGTTGGCGACGTTGCGATGGACAAAGACCTCACCCGGGTCCAGCCCCGCCACCACGTTGGCCGGCACCCGGCTGTCCGAACAGCCGATCCAGAAGAATTCCGGCGTCTGCTGTGCCGCAAGCCCGGCGAAAAACCCGGGATCTGCGGCGCGACGCTCGGCCGACCAGGTCCTGTTCCTGTCCAAGAGATCGTTCAGCATGGGCTTGCCACTCCCTGTTTTGTGGAGGTTGTCATCTCGTCCGCACCCGCGCCTCAGGGACAGTTGCCCAGATCGGCCCCGGTGATGTCGGCCTTTTGCGAAAGCGTGGTGACCAGGTCGCGGACCCCCTGCCCCCAGGCGCGCTTTTCCATCGCGGCGCGTAGCCGGGGCGCGACGGCCTCGAAGGGCAGCACGTCGCCTTCGGCACGGTCATCCATGCGAATGACATGCCAGCCATGCCGAGTCCGCACCGGTTCGAATGTGATGTCGCCTGCGGACAAGGTACGCAGCGCAGCCTCGAATTCAGGCACCGTGTCGCCCGGACCGATCTGGCCAAGCATTCCGTCGCGGTCCCTGGAGGGGCAATCGCTTTCCTGACGCGCGAGACGCCCAAAGCTCTTGGGATGGCCCAGCGCGCGGCCTGTCACGTCAATTGCACGGGCAAGGGCCTGCTTGCCCGCCTCCTCGTCCTGCGGGTCGCAGGCGAAGAGAATGTGCGAGACGCTCCACAATGGCGGTGCACGGAACTTCGATGGATCGCGGGACCACTCGGCGCGCACCTCCTCTTCGGATGGCGGCGACACCTGCACCGCATCTTCGAGAAGGGCCCTTATGCGGGCCTCGTTCCCGGTCTCGAACCGTCCCGGTTCGAGCTCTTGCGGATCTGCCGGGATCTCGCGCCGCTGGGCCTCTTGCAAGAGCAGCGCACGCACCGCCAGCGCATTGGCAGCCTTGCGCCAGGCAACACCGGGTTTGCCGCGCGGCGCTTCGTGGTTCTGGGCCTCGGCAGCGATGGCCGCCGAGGGGATGGTGGTGCCGTTCACGACGACATCGGGAAAGAGCGCATTCATCTTGGTCACTCCGCCGGTTGCGCCGCCGCATCCGACGAAGGCGCGGGCTTTGCCTGCGCGGTCGCCAAAGCCGCGCCACGTTCGGGCAGCGGAACCTGGCGGCGCGACCGCACGATCTGGTATCCGGGCCGGGTAAAATAGCGCACCGGAACAGACAGCATGTGCACGAGGCGCGTGAACGGGAAGACGAGGATGATCGTCAGGCCCAACACGATGTGCAGCTTGAAGATCAGCGCCACGTCCGCGATGTGGCTGGCCGCCGCGCCATCAAGGGTAAAGATGCCCTGCGCCCAGGCCATGAACTTGACCATCTCGTGCCCGTCGAGGTGCCCCAGCGAGGCGATGATGGTCAGCAGGCCCAGCACGAGTTGGGCCAGCAGCATGGCCAGGATGGCGATGTCGGCAAAGCTCGACGTCTTGCGGATGCGCGGATCGGTCCAGCGGCGGTGGAACAGCATGCCGCCGCCCACCAGCGCCATGATCCCGGCAATACCACCCGCGACCACGGCCAGCGTCTGCTTGGCCCCGTGGCTGATCCCCAGCGCATCGAACACCCAGATCGGGGTCAGCAGCCCGACGAAATGCCCGGCAAAGATCACCAGCACGCCGACATGGAACAGGATCGACCCCATGACCAGCTGCTTGCGGCGCAAGAGCTGCGAGGAAGACGTCTTCCACGTGAAGGGATCGCGTTCGTAACGCGCGATAGAGCCGACAATGCCGATCGCCAGCGCGATATAGGGAAAGGTTCCGAAGAAAAAATGGTTCATCATGGCCTCCTTCATTCAGCCGGCGTCGCGGCGGGGGCGGAATTGACGGGAACGTCCATCTGGGCAAGCATGTCGCGCACCTGAGGACAGCCGGCATTGGGATCGGGGCCGAAGACAACCTCGGATTCCTCCCAGACCTGATCCAGCGCCTCCAGGTCGTTCGGGTCGACATCCGGCTGGTCCAGCAGTTCCGCCACCGCCTCGCGGTCGGCCTCGGCGCCCGACAGCTGCAAAAGGGCGGCGAACACGGCGCCATAGGGGCTGTCACGCCGGGCCAGCCGGGCGTTCAGCGCCTCAAAGATATGGGCCGCGTCCGCCAAGGTTTCCTGCACCTCGACGAAGGGACGCGTGGACAGGAATTCCAACAGCACCGGCAGGTGATCGGGCAGTTCCGAGGTCATCGGGTCGAACCCGCCCGCGCGGTAGGTTTCGACCAGCGAGACCATCGCGCCGCCCCGGTCCCGGCTTTCGCCGTGCACATGTTCGAACAGGTTGAGCGACAAGGTGCGCGAGCGGTCGAAGAGCATGACGAACTGCTCTTCGAGGTCATAGATGTCGCGCGTCGCCAGCTCCTCGACCAGCGGGCGCAACGCGCGCCGCGCCGCCGCCGTCAACCGGGTGTCGGAGGCGAGAACACCCCCGATTTCCGGCATCGCCGCCTGCAACTCGCGCGTCGGATAGCTGAGCAGCAG
This sequence comes from Mameliella sp. AT18, assembly GCF_028807275.1. NCBI lineage: Bacteria > Pseudomonadati > Pseudomonadota > Alphaproteobacteria > Rhodobacterales > Roseobacteraceae > Antarctobacter > Mameliella sp. AT18. The sequence goes on along the minus strand of NZ_JARAMO010000306.1, from coordinate 20,036 downwards.
CGACAGGGATTTGATCGTGCGGTCCATATCAGCGCACCTCCTCGGGCATTTTCAGGGGACGTTTGGAACCACCAAAGAGCGAGCCCTTGGAGATGCCCGAAGAACAGCCATTGCCGTCAGTGAAGCCGCAACCGCCCTTGAGATCATAGGCCTCTTCGACCTGCTCGCGGTGGGTGGTGGGGATGACGAAGCGATCCTCGTAATCGGCCAGGGCCATGATCTTGTACATGTCCTCGATCACCCGGCCCGACAGGCCGACGCGGGCGGCGATGGCCTCGTCGATGACGCCATCGACGGTCTTGGACCGCATGTAAGACCGCATCGCCAGCATCCGTTCCAGCGCGCTGACCACCGGGGCCTCGTCCCCCGCCGTCAGCATGTTGGCGAGGTAACGCACCGGGATACGCAGGTCATGGACGTTGGGCATTGCGCCATCGGTACCGATCTTGCCGGCCTCGGCGGCGTTCTGGATCGGCGAGAGCGGCGGGATGTACCAGACCATCGGCAGCGTGCGGTATTCCGGGTGCAACGGAAAGGCGACCTTCCACTCCATCGCCATCTTCCAGACCGGGCTTTCCTGCGCGGCCTTGATCCAGTCCTCGGGGATGCCGTCGGCGCGGGCGGTCTCGATCACCACCGGGTCGTGCGGGTCGAGGAAGACGTCAAGCTGCGCGTCGTACAGGTCCTTTTCATGCGGCGCGTTGGCGGCCGCTTCGATCTTGTCCGCATCGTACAGCATCACGCCCAGGTAGCGGATGCGCCCGACACAGGTTTCCGAACAGACGGTCGGGTTGCCGCTTTCGATCCGGGGATAGCACAGGGTGCATTTCTCGGATTTGCCGGTGGACCAGTTGTAATAGACCTTCTTGTAGGGACAGCCCGAGACGCACATACGCCAGCCGCGGCATTTCTCCTGGTCGATCAGGACAATCCCGTCCTCCTCGCGCTTGTAGATCGCCCCCGAGGGGCAGGACGCCGCGCAAGCCGGGTTCAGGCAGTGTTCGCACAGCCGGGGGAGATACATCATGAAGGTGTTCTCGTATTCCCCATAGATCTCCTTCTGGATGCCTTCGAAGTTGTAATCCTGCCCGCGCTTCGAGAATTCACCGCCCAGGATTTCCTCCCAGTTTGGGCCCTTCTCGATCTTTTCGATCCGCTCACCGGTGATCTTGGAATAGGGGCGCGCCGTGGGGAACGCCTCCATCTCCGGGGCGGATTTCAGGTGATCGTGGTCGAAATCGAAGGGCTCGTAATAGTCGTCGATCTCGGGCAGGTCGGGGTTGGCAAAGAGGTTCGCCGCGATCCGCCATTTGGACCCCTGCCTGGGCTGCAGCTTGCCGGATTTCGTCCGGGTCCAGCCGCCGTTCCAGCGTTTCTGGTTTTCCCAGTCGGTCGGATAGCCGGTGCCGGGTTTGCTTTCGACGTTGTTGAACCACGCGTATTCGACGCCGTCGCGTGTGGTCCAGACGTTCTTGCAGGTCACGGAACAGGTGTGACACCCGATGCATTTGTCGAGGTTCAGCACCATGCCGATTTGTGCGCGCACTCTCATTCCGCGGCCTCCTTTGCGGTCGCTTCGCGGTCGAGCCAGTCGACCTTTTTCATCTTGCGGACGACGACGAATTCATCCCGGTTCGCCCCCACGGTGCCGTAGTAGTTGAAGCCGTAGGATTGCTGGGCATAGCCGCCGATCATATGGGTGGGTTTCAACGTGGCGCGGGTCACCGAGTTGTGGATGCCCCCGCGCAGGCCGGTCTTTTCCGATCCCGGCGTGTTCACGATCTTTTCCTGCGCGTGATACATGAAGACGGTGCCGTCCTTCATGCGCTGGCTGACCACCGCCCGCGCCGTCAGCGCGCCGTTCACGTTGTAGGCTTCGACCCAGTCGTTGTCCTCGATCCCCGCCTTCTTGGCGTCGGTCTCGGACAGCCAGACCACCGGCCCGCCACGGTTCAGCGTGAGCATCAGCAGGTTGTCGGAATAGGTCGAGTGGATGCCCCATTTCTGGTGCGGCGTGATGAAATTCAGCACCAGGCAGTCGCCTTCGTCGTGGACATCCTTGGTGATGGTCTTGAGGTCGACCGGCGGGCGATAGCCCACGAACCCCTCGCCAAAGGCCCGCATCCACAGGTGATCCTGATACAGCTGCTGACGGCCTGTCAGCGTGCGCCACGGGATCAGCTCGTGCACGTTGGTGTAACCGGCGTTGTAGCAGACCTTTTCCGACTCGATCCCCGACCATGTCGGGCTGCTGATGATCTTGCGCGGTTGGGCGGCGATGTCGCGGAAGCGGATCTTTTCGTCTTCCTTCGGCAGCGCCAGGTGGGTGTGATCGCGCCCCGTGAACTTCGACAGCGCGTCCCATGCCTTGACCGCCACCTCGCCATTGGTTTCCGGCGCAAGCATGAGGATCACCTCGGTCGCGTCGATATCAGTGACGATTTTCGCGCAACCCTTGGCCGCCCCGTCAAGGTGCACACCGTTCAGGTCGCGCAGCGCCTGCACCTCGTGCTCTGTCTTCCAGGCAATGCCCTTGCCGCCGTTGCCGACCTTGTCCATCAGCGGACCAAGCGCGGTGAACCGGTCGTGGATCGCGGTGTAATCCCGTTCCACGGGGATATAGTTCGGCGCGGTCTTGCCCGGGATCAGGTCGCATTCGCCCTTCTTCCAGTCCAGCACCTGGTCCTGGGCGATTTCCCCGGGCGTGTCGTGCAGGATCGGCAGCGCGACGATGTCCGTTTCCTGCCCCAGGTAACCCGGCACGATCTCTTGCAGCTTCTTGGCAATGGCCTTGAAGATTTCCCAGTCGGATTTCGATTCATACGCCGGGTCCACAGCCGCCTGTAGCGGGTGGATGAACGGGTGCATGTCCGAGGTGTTCAGGTCGTTCTTTTCGTACCAGCTGGCCGTCGGCAGAACCACGTCGGCATAGACCGCGGTCGTACTCATCCGAAAGTCGATGGTCACCAGCAGGTCCAGCTTGCCCTGCGGGCCGTCGGCGTGCCACTTCGCCTCCTTCGGCAGTTGCGCGCCCTCCTGCCCCAGGTCCTTGCCCATGACGCCGTGATCGGTGCCCAGAAGGTGCTTGAGGAAGTACTCGTGCCCCTTGCCGCTGCTCCCCAGCAGATTCGAGCGCCAGACAAACAGGTTGCGGGGCCAGTTTTCCGGCGCGTCCGGGTCCTGACAGGACATTTCCAGATCGCCGGATTTCAGATGCTCGGCCACATAGGCGGGGATGTCCTGCCCGGCGACCTTGGCGGCCTTGGCGACCTCCAGCGGGTTGGTCCTCAACTGCGGCGCAGAGGGCAGCCAGCCCATACGCTCGGCGCGGATGTTGTAGTCGATCAGCGAGATATCCCAATCGCCCTCCGGCGCGGTGGGGCTGACGATTTCATTCGCGGTCAGCGTCTCATAGCGCCACTGGTCGGTGTGCGCATACCATGCAGAGGTCGAGTTCATGTGCCGCGGCGGGCGACCCCAATCCAATGCGAAGGCCAAAGGTTGCCAGCCGGTCTGCGGACGCAGCTTTTCCTGTCCCACATAATGCGCCCAGCCACCGCCGGACTGACCCACGCAGCCGCACATCACCAGCATGTTGATGACGCCGCGATAGTTCATGTCCATGTGGTACCAGTGGTTCATCGCGGCCCCGATGATGACCATCGACTTGCCGTTGGTCTTCTCGGCCGTCTGCGCGAACTCACGCGCGACGTGGATGATCTTGTCGGCGGAGACGCCAGTGATCTTCTCGGCCCAGGCGGGGGTGCCGGGCATGTCATTCGCGTAATCATCGGTGACCCAATCGCCGCCCAGGCCACGGTCAAGCCCGTAGTTGGCGCAGAACAGGTCAAAGACGGTGGCCACCAGCGCCTCGCCCTCGGGTGTCCTGACGGTCTTGACCGGGATGTTGCGGGTCAGGACATCGGGGTGTTCGGCGTCAGTCGCGAATTGCTCGGTCGCCGCGCCGCCGAAATAGGGGAAGTCGACGCCGCGCACATCGTCATGATCCTCTTCCAGAACCAGCGACATCTTCAGGCGCGTGTCCGTGCCGGCTGCCTTTTCCTCCAGGTTCCACTCGCCATCCTCGCCCCAGCGATAGCCGATAGCCCCATTCGGAGAGACCAGCCCGCCCGACGTCCCGTCGATGGCGACGGTCTTCCATTCGGGATTGTTCTCTTCGCCCAGCTTGCCGTCCAGATCATCGGCGCGCAGGAAACGGCCCGGCACAAGGCGCCCGTCCTTCTCCTCCAGCTTCACCAGCATCGGGAAGTCGGAGTACTTGCGGCAATAGTCCTCGAAGTACTCGGCCTGACGGTCGAGGTGGAATTCGCGCAGGATGACGTGACCAAAGGCCATCGCCAGTGCCGCGTCGGTGCCCTGTTTGACGTTCAGCCAGACATCGCCGAATTTCGCCGCCTCGGAGTAGTCGGGGCTGATGACCGCGGACTTGGCGCCGCGATAGCGGGCTTCGGTGTAGAAATGTGCGTCGGGCGTCCGCGTCTGCGGCACGTTCGACCCCCAGAGCAGCAGGTAGCCCGCGTTGTACCAGTCGGCGCTTTCCGGCACGTCGGTCTGTTCACCCCAGGTCATGGGCGAGGCCGGCGGCAGGTCGCAGTACCAGTCGTAGAAGGACATGCAGACGCCGCCGAGCAGGCTCAGGTAGCGCGAGCCGGCGGCATAGCTGACCATCGACATGGCCGGGATCGGCGAAAAACCGAAAACCCGGTCGGGACCATAGGTCTTGGCGGTATAGGCGTTGGCGGCGGCGACGATCTCGGTAGCCTCGTCCCAGGTGGCGCGGACGAAACCGCCCTTGCCGCGGGTTTCGGTGTAGCTGGCCCGGAGGACGGGATCGTTCTGGATCGCGGTCCAGGCTTCGATGGGGCCCATGGTCTCGCGCATGCGACGCCAGATCTTCATCAGGCGGCCCCGGATCAGCGGGTTCTTCACCCGGTTCGCGGAATAGAGATACCAGGAATAGCTGGCCCCGCGCGCACAGCCGCGCGGTTCGTGGTTGGGCAGACCCGCGCGGGTACGGGGATAATCGGTCTGCTGGGTTTCCCAGGTCACGATCCCGGATTTCACGTAGATCTTCCAGCTGCATGACCCGGTGCAGTTCACGCCGTGGGTCGAGCGCACGACCTTGTCGTGCCGCCAGCGGTTTCTGTAGGTATCTTCCCAGTCGCGGTTCTCGCGGGTCACTTGCCCGTGCCCGTTGGAGAATGTCTCCAACTCCTTGGACTGGAGGAAGTTCAGTCTGTCGAGCAGGTGGCTCATCTGATGTCTCCGATTGTCTTGAGTGTGGGGCGGCCACGGCGGGCCGCCGCCAGAGGTGTCAGGGGATCAGCAGGAAACGGGCGCGTTCTTGCGGCTGTAGAAGGCCCAGGTGACGACGACGCAGACCGCGTAGAAGGCCATGAACCCCCAGAGCGCGCCGTTCGGGGCCCCGGTCAGGCTGATCGAGGTGCCGTAGAACTTGGGGATGAAGAAGGCGCCGTAAGCCGCGATCGCCGAGGTGAAGGCGATGATGGCCGAGCTTTCCAGCTCCGACTGTTTCAGCTTCGCGGCGTCGTCCAGCTGCGGATTCAGGCGCGGCACTTCCTGGCGCATGATCGACGGGATCATCTGGAAGGTCGAGGCATTGCCCACGCCGGTCAGGAAGAACAGCGCCATGAAGCAGGCGAAGAAGCCCCAGAAATTGCCCGCCGCGTTGGCCTCAGAGGGCAGGAACTGCAACACGCCCCAGACCGCGACGATCATGCCGACGAAGGTCCAGAAGGTTACGCGCCCGCCGCCGAACTTGTCGGAAATCCAGCCCGTGGCTGCGCGGCTCAACGCGCCGACAAGCGGCCCGAGGAAGGCATAGGACAGCACATTCACATCCGGAAACTGCGTCTTCATCAGCAAAGGGAAACCGGCGGCATAGCCGATGAAGCTGCCGAAGGTGCCAGTGTAGAGCACGCACATGATCCAGTTGTGGCGGCGGGTGAAGATGACCGACTGCTCTTTGAACGAAGCGCGGGCCGACGCGATGTCGTTCATCCCGAACCATGCCGCCAGAGCCGACAGCGCGATGAAGGGCACCCAGACGAAACCGGCGTTCTGCAGGAACAGCTGACCGCCGTCGGACAGTTGCTGCGGCTCACCGCCGATCGCGCCGAAGACGCCAGCGGTGATGACCATCGGCACGACGAACTGCATGACCGACACACCGGCATTGCCCAGCCCGGCGTTCAGCGCCAGCGCGTTGCCCTTGGTCTTTTTCGGGTAGAAATAGGCGATGTTGGCCATCGACGAGGCAAAGTTGCCGCCGCCGAAACCGCACATCAGCGCCAGGACCAGGAACCAGACATAGGAGGTGTCGGGGTTCTGCACGGCGAAACCGATGCCAAGCGCCGGCAACAGCAGCGAAGCGGTGGAAAGCGTCGTCCAGAGGCGCCCGCCGAAGATCGGGATCATGAAGCTGTAGAAAATCCGCAGCGTCGCGCCAGACAGTCCCGGCAGCGCCGCCAGCCAGAACAGCTGGTCGGTGGAATAGGCAAAGCCGATGGCGGGCAGCTTGGCCACGACGACCGACCAGACCATCCAGACCGAAAAGGCCAGCAACAGGTTGGGGATCGAGATCCAGAGGTTGCGGGTGGCGATGGCCCGGCCCTGGCTTGCCCAGAACTGCGGGTCTTCGGGGCGCCAATCTTCGAGCGTGTGCCCGCTGTTGGCGCTTGAGGCCTCGGTGATAGCCATTTCAGTGTCCTTCCTTGGCAATGTCGGCTGCCGCGTTGCAGCCGGAATGGGGTCATGAAGGTGCGGGGGGCCGGTCGGGTCGCGCCACGCGCCCGTTTCAGGGGTCCCCCGGTGGGGGCGGGCCACGCCATTGCGACCCGCCAGGGTTCAGGAGTTATTCGGCGGGCGTCGCGCCCGGCTTGCCGCCCAGGGCCTTGATGCCTTCTTCGAGCGCTTTGTTCGCCTCGATGGCCTTCTTGCGCAGCGTGTCGATGTTGGCGGCGGCAAAGGCGGCACGTTGCTCTGTTTCCTGTTCGGCGGAGAACCGCACGAAGAAGGCAAGGAACGAGGCGCAGCTGACCACGATGCCGAGGATCAGGAAGGCTTCGGACCAGTCGATCATGTTCTTGAACAGGAACCCGGCCAGAACCGCCCCGGCATTGCCGCCCGCGCCGACCACACCGGCCACCGCGCCCAGCGCCTTCTTGTTGACGAAGGGCACCACGGAATAGGTCGCGCCTTCGGCCATCTGCGTGAACAGCGAGAAGACGATCAGCGAGGGCAGCGCCAGGAAAAGCACATGCATCTGGCTGAAGATCATCAGCGCAATGCCTTCGAACAACAGGCAGATGAACAGCCAGACGCTGCGGCCCCGCAGGCCCCAGAGGGCGCCGAAGTTGTCACCGAAGATGCCGCCCAGCGTGCGGGCAAAGAGGTTCATCAGGCCAAAGGATGCCGCCACGAAACCGGCCGCCACCAAGCTGAGGTCGAAGTAGTCGAAAAAGTACAGCGCCGCGACGTTGTTGACCGTCAGTTCGATGCCAAAGCAGCAGCCGTAGATCACGAACAGGATCCAGACGCGGGGGTCACGCAGGGCCCTTTTAAAGTTTCCGGTGACTTCCTTTTTCTGCTGCATCTTGCCGGCGGCGCGCAACTCGTCGAAGTTCCCGTCGGGGGCATCCTGGGTCAGGAAATAGTAGGCAATGCCGATCAGCAGGATGATCGTGCCGACCACGACCATTGCCAGGCGCCAGCCCACCGCCTCGGAAAAGCCGAAGCCCACGACAAAGACCGAGAAAAGCAGCGGCATGACGAATTGCGTGACGCCGCCACCGAGGTTGCCCCACCCGGCCGAGGTCGCATTCGCCTGCCCCACCACGTTGGGCGCGAACATGACCGTGGTGTGGTACTGCGTGATGACGAAAGCCGCGCCGATACCGCCGATCAGCACCCGGAACAGCAGAAAGGACTCGAAGTTCCACGACAGGCCGATGCCCATCACCGGGAAGGCGCCGAGGATCAGCAGCCAGGTATAGGCCTTGCGCGGCCCGATGCGGTCGCACAGCCAGCCGATGAAGAGGCGCGCGAAAATCGTGATCGATACCGACCCGATGATCGCCCAGCCGATCTGATCCTTGGTCAACTGCAGTTCGTCGCGCACGACCGTCATCAGGGGCGCGATGCCGAACCATGCGAAAAAGCACGAGAAAAAGGCGAACCACGTCATGTGGAACGTCCGCATCTGAACCATCTTCACGTTGAAGAAGTTTCGCCACAACGACGTGGCCTTGTTCTGTATTTCCATCTGTCCCTCCGGCTACGCGGGCCGCCGTTCCGGCCACGTGTCAGGGAGTGGTTGACCATGCCTCGTCGCACCTCATGGTTGATCCATGTCAAGCTTCGGGTGTAGCGAGGGCAAAACAAGTTGGCCGCTAACATCGCGCAAGTCGGCTCTTTTGGTCAATCAAGCCGATCGTCGAAATGGATCAAGCCTTGATTTGACAATTATCAAGTGAGATGGTCGAAGCCAGACACGCCGAGGACACATGCCACTCAGAACCAGCCAGAACGAATCGTCGGAACTGCGCAAGCTCGACCTGTTTTCGGACATGGAGGACGCGCATTTCGAAACGCTCATGCGCGGGGCCTACGTGCAGAATTTCCCCCCGGCCATCGAACTGATCAGCGAGGGCGAACCCAGCGACTTTCTGCACGTGGTGATCGAAGGCTCGGTCGAGCTGTTCGCCGGATGGAGCACGCGCGAAACGACGATGGCGACGGTCCGGCCGGTCTCGACCTTCATCCTTGCCGCGACCATCAAGGATGCCCCCTACCTGATGTCCGCGCGCACGCTGGAGAAATCGCGCATCGTTCTGTTGCCCTCGTCCGACGTGCGCGCGGTATTCGACCAGGATCAGGAATTCGCCCGCGCCGTCGTGACGGAACTTGCGCAGTGTTACCGACACGTGGTCAAGCACTCCAAGAACCTCAAGCTGCGGACGTCCTTGGAACGGCTGGCCAACTACCTGATACGCTGCGCCGAAACGTCGAAAGACCCGACGCTGTTCGATCTGCCGATCGAGAAACGGCGCCTTGCCTCCTTCCTCGGGATGACCCCGGAAAACCTCAGCCGGGCGATCAAGGCGCTGAAGGAGTACGGCGTTGTCATCAACGGACAGAGCGTCGGGATCGCGGACGACACGGATCTGCGCCGCCTGGCCAAGCCGACACCGCTCATCGACGATCCCAGCCACTAGGCGGAAACGGCCTGTCAGTAAATCTACGATGGGATCGAGGCAGAAACCCTCTGGCGGGGCGCGCTGTTGCGCATTGACCGGCAGGGTTTGCCACGTGCGGTTGCCGCCCCGACCCGGATCGGAGACCTGGACTAGGGGGCGCCCTGCCCCGCACCGTCCCGAACCAAACGCACCCCCAGGAAATCCGGCGGCAGCCCGGCTGCGCCCCCTCCGACGCTGGCATCGCGGATGAAGTCGATCACAACTGCGCGGTGCTGTCCCCCGACGATGCGGGCGGCGCAGTAAGGCGCGGCTGTTATCACCCGGCCCTTCCCATCCAGTGTCCCGTATTGCATGCATCCGTCCGTCCACTCCCAGACAAGGTCGGAGATACCGGAGAGTCCAAGGCTGTTGGTTTCCGAAACGTCCCGGCCGGAGAGTTGGGCACGTCCGCGCAAAGACACCCCCGCCTCGTAGCTTTGCAGCATGCGTTGCCCTGGGTCGCGCCCGTCACTGCGGGCCAATGCTTCGCCAAACCCCTCGGCGGCGGCGCGCTGCCATTCAAGATCGGTCGGAAGCCGCCAGCGCTCTCCCGTGCGGATCGACAGCCATGCGGCATAGGCCTGCGCGTCATACCAGTTGAGATGTGTCTGCGGAGCGTTGCCCGCACCACCCCGTGGCGTTTCCTTGCAGGCACCGTCTGCAACACATTCGGAATAGTCGCCGCGCGACACCTGCCGCTGCATGATGTCGAAGGCAGGCACGGTGATCCTTTGGACAGCGGGCGTCTTTGCTGTCCCGGCGTTCTGAAAGCTGCCTTCGGGGCGGTAGTCGATCTCGCCGGTCGGCACCCGGACGGTTTCCGGGCCGGGCAATTGCGGCGGGATCGGGGTAAGCGTGACACCAAGAACACCGAAAGCCGCCAAAGCGGACACAAGAAGAACGCCTTTCATCTGCCAGTCCTCACGTCGTGAAAGGGACGGCCACGGCGGTGGCCATCCCGGTGTTCCGCGCGGTTATGCCTTCAGGTGACGATGGCGGTCGGGGCCACGACCTGCTCCATCAGGTCGTTGTCCCATGCGCCCTCGACCTTCACATGGGCGGTGGCGCCAAGGTTCACCGCCTCGATCAGGTTGTGGTTCACATAGGCGTAGACGCCGGGCTGAAGGAACCCGTAGAGCGCCGCCGCGGCAGAGCCGCCGCGAATGAACCATGTTTCCAGGTCGCGCAGCGGGGCGTTGTTGAACTTGCCCTCTTCCCAGACAAGGTCGCCATGCCCGCCAATCAGGTGCGGGCGCGAGTCCCGGTTGGCCTGGCTGTGGACGAACAACACCTTTTCACCGACGTTCGCGGTCATCGCGTTGTCGCCGGTCAGCGCCCCCACCCTGCCGTTGAACACGACATGGGTCGGGATCAGGCCATTCATCACCGCCTCGCTCTCGGGATAGCTTTCGGCCAGATCGGAGAAGCGCTTGTAATTGCCGTCCGCGTCCTTCGGGATATAGAGATCCTGCTCACCGATATAGTAGACGCGGTCGTATCGCACGGGGTCGCCGTTGTGATCGGTGAGCCCGTTGCGCGGCAGGACCATGATGGCGCCGTTCATGCCGGAGACGACATGCCAGGGGATCATGGGGCCACCGGGCGCGCAGTGGTAAACAAAGGTCCCCGGGCGCGTCGCCTTCCACCGCAGAACGGTCATCTCGCCCGGTGCCACATGGGTCAGCGCACCGCCGCCCAACGCACCGGTGGACGAGTGAAAGTCGATGTTGTGCGGCATCATGTTGGTGCCGGGGTTGATGAGCGTCAGCTCGACATAGTCGCCTTCATGCACCACCATCAGCGGTCCCGGCATGGAGCCGTTGAACGTCATGGCCTGCACCCAGGCCCCGCTGTCGACCTGCATTTCCTTTTCCTCGATCGTCATGGTGAATTCGACGATCCGCGGTGCGCCGGGTGCGACCTGTTCGTGTTCGTGAACGAAGGGGGGCGCGACGAGGTCGCGCTTGATCCGCGTCAGGCGCGACAGGTCCGTCTTCGCCGCGGCGGGGGTGAGCGCCTGCCTGGCATCTGCCGTCTTCGCGAGGAACGGGGTCGCCGCAGCTCCGGACAGGCCCAGCAGGGTGGCTCTTCGGGTAAGCATCTTTCTCTCCTTTCGTGTAGACGATGCTGTCTGGTCCAAGAGTATGCCGACGGTCCGAGACAAACGTTGCGGTTTCGCAACCTTCTGAGCGTAAGAGAAAAATTCGGGCCCTCATGCACGTCGCTGCACGGTCGACGGTTTGCGTGTCGCGACACGCGGCCCCACCAGCCAGGGCAGCAGCCGGCGAACGATCAGCAGGAACCCAAACGTCCACAGCGTGGCGGACAAATGGATACCATCCAGCCCGGGAACAACCTCGGACACGCCCGCGACGCGCACCAGGGCGGCCCCGGTGATGGCAAGGAACCCGAGGTTGAGCGCCCTCCCCGAGACCAGGTCGCGCCCGGTATGGCCCATCGTGGCGCGCATCATGACCGCAAGGGTCATGCCCCCGACGGCCCCGATACCCAGCAGATGCGCGCCCGCAGCGGGGCCAGCCATGCCAAAGGCCGCAAGCGCCGCGCCGAACAGCCCCAGCGGGACAAAGGCATAGGCTGCGTGCAACATCGTCAACAACGGCGACCCAAGCGTCAGCATGCCCACCCAGCGCAGCATCCGAACCAGGTGCAGCGCGGCGCAAACCGCCAAGGCCACGCCGGCCGGCGCGGTCAAGGGCGCGGTCACCCACAGCCCCAGCGCCGGAACGGATACGGCAAGCGTCAGCATGTCAAAGCGCCCGAACGGCACCGGGCGGCTGGTCGAACCGCTCTGCGCCAGCCAGTTGCGGGTAAAGCTGGGCACGATGCGGCCGCCGATCAGCATGATCAGAAAGACCAGAACGGCGATGCCGAAACGCTGCGACGTGGGTGCGCTGCCTTGCGTCATGGCCTCCAGGTGAAAGCTCGCGTTCGCGACCGCAAGCATCGAAACCGGCACCAGCACCTTGAGATTGCGCCAGTTCTTTCCCGCCACGATCTCGCGCGCGATCATCGCGGCAACTGCCAGAAGGAACACGATGTCGATCCCCATGACCGCAACCGGCCCCAGCCCGCCCAACCCGGTCATGGCCAGCCGACCCGCCACCCAGACGGCCAGGAGGGCCATCAACGGCCAACCGCGTGTTGGCATGCGCCCGGTCCAGTTCGGCACGGCGGTGAACAAAAACCCCGCCACGACTGCCGCGCCATAGCCAAAGATCATCTCGTGCACATGCCAGTCCACCGGCGCGAACGGCCCCGACGGCATCAGAACGCCACGCCAGACCAACAGCCAGATCGGGACGACACCAAGGCCGAACAGGGTCGCGGCAAGAAAGAAGGGGCGAAACCCGTAGGAAAAGAGCGCGGGACCCGCGTAGTCGGATTGCCTGGGCATTGTTGAGCCTCCTGGGGATGACGAAGGGGCGGCGCCAGGCATGGCGCCGCCCCGCCTTGGCAGGTTCAGTCGAAGGGACTTACTGCACCTGCTCGAACAGCGGGCCAAAGCGCTTGGCGGCCTGGCCGCGCTGCTTGACCGCCTGCGCCGCGTCGAGATTGACGGCGTCGCCGACCTGGATCAGCGCAACCATCCCCATCGCGTAGTGCGGCGTGCACTTGACTCCGTAGACGCCGTCGGCCTCGACACTCAGGTCGAAAGGCTTGTTGAACTTCGATTTGAAGCCCTTCACGCCCTCTGGCAGCATGCCGTCGATGGCCTCGACATTGTGCCCCTTGTCGGTGGGCACAAATCGAATGACATCGCCCGGATCCGCCTGGACGAAGGCAGGTTCGAACACCATCGCGCCGTCAGCGCCCTTGTTGAGCATCTGGATCTCGTGCACCGCGCCGTCAGAGGCATGGGCGAGGCCCGCGGTCAGGGCCAGGCTTGCGGCGAGGGTCAGGGTTTTCAGCATCGGATCGTCCTTTCTGTCTATCCGGTTGTGTCGGTTGCCCCCGATATGCGATACCGCGACCTCTCGAACGTTGCCCTTTCACAAACTCCCGGTGCTTTCTTGCCCAAGCTCGACGAAAGCCTGCTGACCGGCCTGCCCCCGTTCAGCCAGCTTGACCGCCCGCAGGTCCGGCGGATCCTCGATCATGCCACGTCCCTGCGCTTTGACGAGGGCGCGGCGATCTTCCGTGAAGGCTTCGATGCGGACCATTTCTACCTGCTGCTGGACGGGCATATCCGCGTGGTCCGGTCGACCGAAGGGGGCGAGCAGATCATCGTGCTGCACGTCGCCCCAGGCCAGTTGTTCGGGATCGCGAAGGCGCTGCAGCGCGAGACCTATCCGGCAACCGCCGTCGCGGCGGCGGAATGCATCGCGCTGCGCTGGCCGACGCGGCTATGGGACGGTTTCACCGAGACCTACCCGGGCTTTGCCTCGGAAAGCTACAAGACGCTGGGCCGTCGCCTTGGCGAAATCCAGGAAACCCTGACCGAGATGGCCACAAAGGCCGTCGAGCAGCGGGTCGCGGCTGCGCTGTTGCGCATGTTGAACCAGAGCGGGCGCAAGACCGAAGAGGGCATCGAGATCGCCTTTCCGGTGACGCGCCAGAACATCTCCGACATGACGGGCACGACACTGCACACGGTCAGCCGGCTGCTGTCGGGATGGCAGAAGGACGGCATTGTCAAATCCACACGCAAGCATGTCGTCGTGACCGATCCACACCGGTTGGTCATGCTCAGCGGCACCGGTGGATCGGCGCTCCGGTCATAGCCGCAGGGCAATCGTCAAACCACGCTGGGATCTGTCGAAAGGTTCAACCCGGAAACGGCGTGGCCCCGAACAACGTCGCATGCGTGTGCAGCAAGGCGATCCATAGCACAAGCGCGCCTGCCACCCGGACAAAAGCCCCTTTCCCCGCAGACCGCCACCAATCGGCCCGCAACAGCGGTCGCAGCGACAGGATGGCCGTAACGTCGAAGAACTCCTTGCCCTCATCCCTGCGCGCCCGCGCATCGAACAAGGGGATCGCCGCCAGGGACAGCGCGGCAAAGCCACCGAACAGCACGACATGCGCCAGATCGCCGTTCGGAAAGAGATGCGCCAGCGACCAAAGCGCCAGCGCCAACAGCAACGGGTGGCGCGTGACGGCTGCAAGGCCGGGTGCCTCTGCATTGAAATCCGCGCCGCGCCTGGCCCCGAGCGTATGCGGCTGCCGGATACCGACGCCCAGTGCGGTCAGGACCAGAGCCACGGGCATCGCGATATTCGGCACCCAACGGCCCCACCCCGTCTGCGGCCAGAGTTCGACATAGGGCGCGCGCCCTGCTGCCCCGATGACCCATGCAAGGATGGCAAGAGACAGCAGGCCGTAGAGGCTGAAGTAGATGCGCCGACCCAAACTGCCGATCAGCTTTTCGCGCAAGCCCCATAGGCGGGGCAGGAAATGGCTGCCGACGAAGGCCGTCATTGCCAGAGCGAACTCCGTCCAGCCGCTCATCCATCCGCCTCCGCTTTCAATCGCTCGATATGCGCGGCAAAGGCCCATGCCACGGGCAGCCCCAGAGGCACACCCCAAAAGACCGCCTGCCAAGGTGTCAGGACCGGAAGGCCGACCCAGGACCCGATCAGCGAGGCAAAGAACAGGTTCACCGCAACCGCGCCCATGCCAAAGGGATAAAGCGCGGCGACCAGCATGCAACCCGGTTTCATCGCCGCGCAACCAACCAGTGAACCGCCGCCAGCGCCGCGATCAGCGCGACCGATGCGACGAGGAACCAGAATTCGGCGGTCTCCGTCTGCGGTTGGGGGATCGGGCGGTCAAAGGCAAAAGCCGGGACCGGGAACAGCAGGAAAGGCAGGAAATAGCGCATGTCACGCCTCCATCGTCAGGGATTGGTAGATTTCGGGCAAGGCGCGCGGCAGCCGCGCCGGATCAGGCAGAAGGGTATGACCTGCCCGGCCAAAAATCCGGGCAAACCAATCCTGTCCGTCCTGGTCGATGACAACGCCATGCACGGCATGGCCCAGGGCGCGCGCTTCGCGGACGGCCATGCGGCTGTCTTCGATACCGTGCTGGCCTTCGTAATGATCCAGGTCGTTGGGCTTGCCGTCGGTCAGCACAAGAAGCAGACGCCGGGTCGCCCCCTCCCCGGCCAGTTGCGCCGAGGCATGGCGGATCGCGGCACCGAGACGGGTGTAGTGGCCGGGCCTCAGCCCGCCGATACGCGCTGTGACATCCGCGCCCATGCTTTCCTCGAAGTGTTTGCAACGGTGCAGGAAGACGCGGTCGCGGCGGAGCGAGGCAAAACCCCAGATCGCCAGCCGGTCCCCCGCGGTGTCGATACCTGCGGCCAACGCCGCCACCGCGTCCTTGGCCGTTTCGATCACGGCGCGGTCACCGACCACGGCCTCTGTCGAGCGGGAACAATCCATCAAGAGGGCCACGGACAGATCCCGCGCCATCGGCCGCGACGCCTGCCAGACCCGGTCAGAGGCATCATGCCCCGAACGCAGATCCGTTTCGCGCGCGACAAGCGCGTCCAGGTCCAGGTCGTCGCCGTCGATCTGGCGCGGCAGCACCACGCGGCGCGGGTGAAGCGGGGCGAATTGCCTGCGCACGCGCGACACCAGCCGCGCATCCGGCGTGAAATCGCAGGCCGGCGTCGCCTCTGCCTCCAGCACGCGCACATGGTCCGGCATGTAGTCTCCGGTGCGCCGGTTCCATTCCGGGTAACAATGCGTGCCGGCCAGCCGCTCGTGGTCGGCATCCTGCGGTGACAGGTCCAGCGACAGGCGCAGCCGAGTCGCCGCACGCTTGCCGTTCTCTGACAGGACGATCTCGTCGTGGTCGTCTGCGGCCTTGGCCGCGTTGTCCTGGTCATCGTCATCGACCATGCGGTTGATGTTGAGGCTCTCGGCCCAGGACAGCAGTGCCTCGAACCGGTGGACGATGAAACTGTCGCGCCGGTCGGCCTGCGCGCGGTCTTCGCGTTTGCCGGTCTTGCGCGACGGCAGGGCCAGCAGAGCCTGTGGCGCCTCCGACGGGTCGGCGGCGGCGCCTTTGCCCGTGGAGCGGGCGGATAGCCGCAGCCAGATCGGCACGGGCGCATAGGGGCGGTAGCCGCGTGGAGTGACGCCGGCCGGGCATTCTCCGGCCTCGTTTCGCCCTGCCAGGTGGTCGATCACCAGGCGCTCGATCCAGTCCTCGCAAAAAGGCAGCCCGCTGCGCCAGCGGTGGTTGGCAATGTAGACAGACATCATGTCATGCGCGCTGCACAGCCCCGGGCAGGCCGCCCTCACCCGGTGCGCCGCCGCGACGTTGGCCGCAATCTCGACCCTGTCCGCCTCGAACCGGTCAGGGAGCGGGATCGGCAGCTCGATGAACGCTGCGAGGGCCGCAAGCCAGAGATAGGCACGGCGGTTGAGCGCGGCATCGGGAAAGACATCCATGACGGGCGGCAAGCGCAGCCGGTCGCCATCGTATTCGGGCACATGCAGGGTCTCTCGCGGCGTGCCGATCCGGCGCAAACGTCCGGTGCGATGGTCCGACGCCCGGGCCGGAGCGGACGTGATCTCGACCCCGGCGGGCCCGCCAAGCGCGCGGAACAAGGCCACCACCGAAGCGCGCACCACCTCCAGCGGGACGGCCGCGCCGGCATCCGCCTCTGCCCGTCCCAGCCGCGAGGCAAAGCCGTGCCAGAGGCTTCCGACGGCCTCTTCCGGTTCGAGAAAATCCAGCGGGTGCATCATGACGTCACCCGTAGACGCTGGCGGAGAGGTCGCGCAGGGCCTGCTGAACGTCGGGCTCGTCGGACAGCGGTTCGACGATGGCGGCCTCGATGGCGCGGTCGACCTGCATGCCGCTTGCGATCAGGGAGGCCGCGTAGATCAGCAACCGGGTCGATACACCCTCTTCCAGGTCCATGCCGGACAGCTGACGGACATGGCCCGCCAGCCGGACCAGCGCCGCCGCGCGGGTCGTGTCCAGGCCGGACTCGGCGGCCACCACCTGTGTCTCGACGGACGCATCGGGAAAGTCGAAACCGATGGACAGGAACCGCTGCCGCGTGGACGGTTTCAGCTTTTTCAGGATGTTCTGGTAGCCGGGGTTGTAGCTGGCCACCAGCATGAAGCCGCGCGGAGCCTGCAAGTCCTCACCCGTCCGGTCGATGACCAGCCTGCGCCGGTCATCCGTCAACGGGTGCAGCACGACCGTCACGTCCTTGCGCGCCTCAACCACCTCGTCGAGATAGCAGATGCCGCCCTCGCGCACCGCACGGGTGAGTGGGCCATCCACCCAGACGGTCTCTCCACCCTTCAGCAGGTAGCGCCCGATCAGGTCGGCTGCGGACAGGTCGTCATGGCAGGCGACGGTGTGCAGCGGCAGTCCCAGCCGCGCCGCCATATGTTCGACAAAGCGCGTCTTGCCGCAGCCGGTGGGCCCCTTCAGAAGAAGGGGCAGACCGTTTGCATGAGCCGTCTCGAACAGCGCGCACTCATCGGCTTGCGGCGTGTAGAACGGCAGGTCGGAGGGGAATACATCTTTCATCGGATCACTCTCCCGGGACGGCCAGCGGGCCGGGTTTCACCAACTCGCGGCGCACCACCAGCTGACTGTAGATGAACAGGATCGCACCGATCACCACGGCCGCCCCCGCGCCGAAGCGCATCAGGTAGAACAGGCCCAGCTGGTCCTGGACGACCATGTAGTATTCGCCGACGATCCGCTGCATGTGCGTCTGGATGGTGCCGGCAAAGGTCAGCACGAAGGTCATGAAGGCCATCCCCCCCGTCATCAGCCAGAACGAGGCCATGTTCAGCACCTGGTTGTAAGGCGCGCGTTCCCTCAAGACCGGCATGGCATAGCTGAACATGGCAAGGTTCAGGGCCACATAGGCGCCGTAGAAGGCCAGGTGCCCGTGCGCGGCGGTGATCTGCGTGCCGTGGGTATAGAAGTTCACCCCGTGCAGCGTGTGCAGGAAGCCCCAGACGCCCGCCCCGAAGAACGCCACGGTCGATGCCCCCAGCGACCACAGAAGCGCGGCCTTGTTCGGGTGGTTCTTGCGGCCTTTCCAGACCATGACGAAGGCAAAGGACATCATGGCGAAGAAGGGGATCACTTCGAACGTCGAGAAGATCGACCCGATCCACTGCCAGTAACCCGGCGTGCCGATCCAGTAGAAGTGGTGCCCGGTGCCGAGAATGCCCGAGAAAAGCGCCGTGGCGACAATGACATAGAGCCATTTCTCGACCACTTCGCGATCGACGCCCGTCAGCTTCAGCATCAGGTAGCCGAGGATCGCGGCCATGACCAGTTCCCAGGTCGCCTCGACCCACAGGTGCACGACCATCCACCAGTACATCTTGTCGAGGCTCAGGTTGTCGGGGTTGATAAAGGCAAAGACCCACAGCAGGCACAAGAGCCACAGCCCCATGAGCAGGATGTTGGTGATCGCCGTCTTCCTGCCCGCCAGAACCGTCAGCGAGATGTTCACCAGGAAGATCACCGCCGCGACGAGGATGCCGAACTTGACCCAAAGGGGCTGTTCCAGGAACTCGCGTCCGCCGTGGATGCCGACGAGATAGCTGCCCACCGCGCCCAGTGTGCCCACCAGCAGGATGATCAACTGAAGATAGGCCAGCTTGACCGAGAACACCTCGCGCTCGGCCTCTTCCGGGACAAGGTAATAGGCCGCGCCGAAGAAGCCGAGCAGCAACCAGACGATCAGCGAATTGGTATGGATCATGCGGATGACGTTGAAAGGCAGGATCTCGGCCAGAAAGTTCGGCGAGACATAGACCCAGCCTGCGAGCAGCCCGCCCAGCACCTGGATGCCGAACAGGGTCATGGCGGCCAGAAAGTACCAGTAGGCCACCCGTTGCGATTGGTATTTCATGGTTTTCTCCTTGCGAAGGGGTCAGCCGGCGTCGTTCGGCGGCCAGTTCTGGGTGTCGGTCTGATCGGCCCAGCGGAGGAATTCGGACAGGGCGCGCATCTCCTCCTCTGTGATCTCGAAATGCGGCATCTGCCGGCGCCCCTCGATCCCCGAGGGCTGCGCGGCCATCCAGGCGTCCAGCATCTCGTAGGCGCCTTCGGGATCGTCCATGACGCCCCAGCGGGTCATCACATTGCCGACCTCGGGGGCGAAATACGCGCCTTCGCCATGTAGCGTGTGGCAATTGATGCAGGAATTCCGTTCCCACACATGTTTGCCAAGGCGGACCTCGTCGGTCAGCGGCATGCCCGCCGTCGCGGTTCGGGTGATATGGAGGTGGCTTTGCGCCGTCAGGGCCACGAACACGGCAACGAAGAAGATCGATCCCCCGTAGAACACGTTCCTGGCCCGCGACTTGGTGAAGATCTCTGACATCTTTCGCGTTCCGGTTTTCGTTTCGAACACGATCCGAATAGCCGGGGCCCTGCCGGGGCTTGTTGCGAAATCGCAAAGACCACGCGGAAAGAGGGTGGCAGGGTCGCTGCAGCAAAAGGAGATCCGTTCATGCGACGCCCCGACATCGACGACCCGGAGCTGACGCTGGAAAAATTGTTCGTCTTCTGGCCTTCTGCAGCTGTGCCCTTTCTTTCTCGACAGATGCTGTGCCCCGGCTGCCCCGTTGCACCGTTCCACACGGTGGCCGAAGCGGCAGAGGAATACGGCCTCGAAGAAGCCGAGCTTCGCTGCGAGATCCGGCAAGCGATAGGGCGCCTCTGACCTGCTCCGCTGAAACGTCCGCAGTCTGAGGTTAGCCTGTTCTCCAAACGAGGAGACAGACGATGCGGAAAAGC